>CAYPBU010000001.1:0-206 GCA_964409045.1 uncultured Anaerolineaceae bacterium
CCATTGGTGACGATCAGGAGGTTGTCGCCTTTCATGGTGGGCTGGAGAGATAGCGCCAGGGTGGTATCGAACATGTCATTGAGGTCTTCAGCCTGGGCAACACCAGCCTGCTCGAAAGCAGCTTCATAGACCTTGGCACTGCCGGCCAGCGACCCGGTGTGGGAAGCTGCAGCGGCGGCGCCATGAGCAGAAGTGCCGGCTTTGAG
>CAYPBU010000001.1:216-26974 GCA_964409045.1 uncultured Anaerolineaceae bacterium
TTGGTGCATTTGCGGGCGGCTTCCATGAATTTGGGTCCGTCTTTGATGCCTTCAATGTAGAGCGTGAGGCAGGAAGTGCTTTCGTCTTCGTTCAGGTAGGAGATCAGGTCAGCGAAATCGAGGTCAGCCTGGTTGCCAATGGAAATCATCTTGTCGAAACCGACCCGGCGGGTGTAGGTGGCGGCAGCCATGGCGATTAAAAGCGCACCGCTTTGAGAAATCAGGGCAGCCTTGCCTTCGTATGGCAGGTAGTTGTAGAAAGAAGCGTTCATCTTGTCGCTGTTGGAGAGCACACCGATGATGTTCGGTCCTATGATGCGCATGCCGTACTCATGGGCAATGCGAACGATTTCCTCTTCGAGAGCGTGGTCACCGACTTCACTGAAACCGGAGGTGATGATGCTCAAGCCCTTCACGCCTTTTTCGCCAGATTCCTGAACAACCTTGGCAACAAACTTCGCTGGAACGGTGATTACAGCGGCATCGACTACATAAGGGACATCCTTGATGTTTGGATAGCATTTGTAGCCCACGATTTCTTCAGCATCGGGGTTGATCGGATAAACAGCGCCTTTATAACCGCAATTCTTGAGGTTTTCGACGACTTTGTAACCGATCTTTTCGGGGTTGGTTGATGCACCGATGACGGCGATGCTCTTGGGTTTGAGAACAGCATTAATAATTGGATCCACTTTTTTCCTCCGGAAGTAATTTGTTTAATTTTCCAACTAATTAGTATACCGCAAACAACAGCCCTTGCGTTAAGACTTGGATGTCTATGGAAGATCAACGTGATAATATCCTGAAGTAGCAAAATTGAAATGTCCTAATCCTATTTATGTCAATGCAGAATTGTGCTTACATATAAAAATTTGTGAAAAACCCTGTAAGTATTATATAATTCAATTATTCAAAAGTAAGCTAATCGAATCAGTAAGATATCAATGTGATATTCGCTCTTCTTGCGTCATCTTTCACGGCTGCATAGGAGATTATCGTTGATCAAACCCTTCTCGTAATTTTTTGTATTCCATGTTGAAAATACTCTCGGACTTTGTCAATTTAACCCATTTTCTCAGGAGGTTACTATGGTATTCAAGGCGTACAAAAAGTCTAGATCTTTAGTTGATTGTGTATTACTGGTTCTTCTTGCCTTCCTTTTTTGTGTAAGCCTGATGAGCCCAACGCCGGCAAAAGCGGCTTCAGGCTGGACCTATACGGATAATCTCACCACCCCTCGTTACGCCTCGTCCAATGTGTTATTACCCGAGGGAAAAATGCTGGCGATTGGCGGGTTTAGCGGAAGCACAGCGATGAACAGCGTAGAGGCTTATGATCCTTTTCTCAACGATTGGAACTTTTATCCCAATTTGCAGACAGCTCGATACGCGCACACCGCCACCGTTTTGCTAAATGGAAAGGTGCTGGTGGCTGGCGGATACAACAATGACCGCCTGGCAAACACTGAGATTTTTGACCCAGTGGCAAACCTTTGGTCCTATGCTGCAAACCTCAACGTTGCCCGCGATTACCACACCGCCACGCTCCTGCAAGACGGCCGGGTGCTTATTACTGGCGGGTACGGAAGTAACAGCGGAGAGAGCAGCGTTGAAATTTACGACCCCACACTGGACATCTGGACCTTGGTGACGCCAATGCACAGTGGGCGTACCGGTCATACCGCCACCCTCTTGCCGGATGGCAGGGTGTTGATAGCCGGAGGCGAGCTTTTCTTGACCAGTCTGAGCAGCGCTGAGATTTACGACCCCATGCTGGATACCTGGACGGAAGTTGGCGTGATGAATACCGCACGCTCGGCTCATATCGCGGTGCTTTTGCCCAATGGCAAAGTGCTGGTGGCTGGTGGCGCGGGAACTGGCAGCGTTTCTATGGGAGAGGCAGAGCTTTTTGACCCCTCCACCAACTTGTGGACAAACGCGGCGCCTTTGAATACTCCGCGTTTTGTTCACAGCGCGACGCTGCTTCCCAATGGCAAGGTCATGGTGACCGGAGGTTACTACGCGTTTTTTGCGGAGGCATTAAGCTCAACTGAAATTTTCGATTATACAGACGGAGAGTTGGGCAGCTGGACAGCCGGACCTTCATTAAATGACGCGCGGTATCAACAAGCTACCGCGCTCCTCCCCGACGGCCGTTTGATAGTGGCAGGCGGATACAACAGCAGCGCGCTTATGAGCTCCGAAACTCTTGACCTGAGCGAAGGAACCTGGCACACTGGGGGTCCCCTACAAATTCCTCGCCTTGGGTCCACGGCCACCCTGCTCGTAAGTGGAAAAGTGCTCATCGTCGGCGGAGATTATTATCAGCCGACTTTCAATGCTGAACTGTATGACCCACTAACTGAAAGTTCGAGCCTTGCCTCTGCTCCGATGTCTCCACGCATGCTGCCTACAGCCACGCTGCTAATGGGAGGCGAGGTACTCTATGCTGGAGGAATGGTGGCCGAAAGTGAAATTTACAACCCCGCCAGAGACGAATGGAAAATAGTAGGGTCTCTCAACGAGGTTCGATATGAATCAAATGCTACCTTGCTCGCGGACGGCCGGGTATTAATGACTGGCGGCGTACGATTGGAGGATAATGAAATCCTCGCCAGCACGGAGATTTATGACCCGCTAACAGAGACCTGGACGACAGCGGCGCCAATGAACACGCCGCGCAGAGATCACTCAAGTACGCTGCTGCCAGATGGACGAGTGATGGTTGCAGGAGGTTTCTCTGAGGACGATCTTACAAGCAGCGTTGAACTTTACGACCCTACCGCAAATTCCTGGACTGTGGTCGCCTCCATGAACACGGCGCGCCAAATGCACACAGACACGCTGCTGTGTGACGGCCGCGTGCTTGTGGCAGGGGGAACAGGGTATGGCGGAATCGCAACCGCGTCAGCGGAGATTTATTCCCCTTGGAGTGATAGCTGGATTTCGGCTGGCTTGCTCAATACTGCCCGACTCTATGCCTCTGCGAATCTACTCAACAACGGAACGGTGCTGGTGGCTGGTGGAACGAAAGGATGGTCCAGCGGAGATATCCTGGCAAGTGTTGAATTATTTGATCCTTTCACCAACACCTGGAACGCGAGTGCCCCTCTGACTGTTCCACACGCGGCGCATACCAGCACCTTGCTGCCTGACGGTCGGATTCTCGTTGCCGGAGGGTACAACGAAAGCTGGGGAAGCTCGGCAGACACTCAAATCTACGACCCTGGCTTAGGGTACAACGAAGACTGGCGGCCAGTGATTCTCTCGAGCACCGAACCAGGGGATGGTGGTTTTCTGGAGCTTACAGGTACCGGTTTCCGCGGCTATCAATACTCCGAAGCGGCAGGCGGAGGCACATACAGTACTACCACTAATCTGCCCGTGGTTCAGATCCAACGGCTCGATAACGGTATGATCAAATGGGTAAGGGCTGCCGAATATAGCGAAAGCAGCTTTATTTCCTCGACGTTATGGGGTTTGCAGAAAGGTCCGTTGCTGGTCACAGTTTTTGTGAACGGCATCCCCTCCGAAGCACGACTAATCAACTCCGGGGACATGTTGCTGCGCGTGTATTTGCCCGCCCTAATGAAGTAAACCAGGCACTAACTGGGGAGCCAGCCTGGTGGCTCCCCAGTTGTTTGTCTCTTTCAGCAAAAAGACAGTTAAAACTCAGCTCAACTTACTACAATTGGTAAGAGTGATGTCAGACTGGAACAAAAAAAGGCTGATCCGTGAGGATCAGCCTTTTCAGATGTTACTTTAGTAGAACTAAAGAATGGTTACATCCTGAGCCTGGGGGCCTTTGGGGCCGGCAGTGACCGTGAATTCCACGGACTGATTTTCCTGCAAGCTTTTGTAACCTGCAGCGGTGATGGCGCTGTAATGCACGAAGACATCTTTTGCACCCGATTGTGGGGTAATGAAGCCAAAACCCTTCTCACTATTGAACCATTTGACGGTTCCAACTTGACGTTCTGCCATAATATGTTTGATCCTCTCTGAATCATGAAAAAAATTTGTTAGGTTTACTGGGGGTTTGGATCCGGATGACTTAGCATTTTGAAAAGCAAACTTCCACGTACAACCCGATAAATATAGCACATATTTAGCAGTTGTCAAGTGTTTTTAGAAAATTGGTTAGGAACTATATACAGTCTTTAGGCCGATCAATAAACTCTGTTCATTAACGGACAAACTTACACTCGAATTTCAACATGACTGGATACCATACAGGAAGAAACTTATTCAATAAATTGTTTGTAGACACGATTTTGAATAGCACCCGCGGCTAACTCCAAAACGTTATCGACGAGTTGTGACTGAGCATTGTGTTTCGAATGTCACTTATGCGGCAACTACTGGCAACTATTATTCGGAAATTTGTCCATGGAGTTCTTACCCGGCTCTTTCTTAAAAAAGTCTGCCTGTAGTGCTCTACAGGCAGACACTCTGTCAGTTGAAAATCATTTAAACAAGTGGAAAACCGCGAAAATTGGAGCAAAAAGGGATGCAACCAGGCTCATAACCGTAATTAATGTATTCAAAGAAGGACCAGCAGTATCCTTAAAGGGGTCTCCTACCGTATCCCCAACAACAGCAGCCTTATGTGCGTCAGAACCAGGACCACCAAACTTACCGGTTTCAATGAACTTCTTCGCATTGTCCCACAAACCGCCAGCATTACTCATCAATAAAGCGAAGATAACGCCAGTGAAAATGGCACCACCCAGGAAACCGCCCAAGGCATTTGGTCCGAGCAAGAAGCCAACCACCAAAGGCAACCCCACTGCCAAAAAAGCAGGCAAAATCAGGGATGAAAGCGCACCTTCGGCTGCAAGGCCAACACAGCGTCCATAATCCGGTTTAACAGTACCAGCCAGGATACCAGGCTCTTCGCTGAACTGGCGGCGAACTTCTTCAATCATATCAAAGGCGTTATGGGTTACCGATAGCATTAATAGAGCGCTGAACAAAGGTGGTGTCATGGCACCCAGGAACACTCCAGCGACCACAATAGGCTCTCGCAGGCTGATCGAGATGCTTACGCCTGCGGCTTGAACCACCTCAGCGTAGGCAGCAAAAAGGGCGATTACCGTCAAAGCAGCTGCGCTGATGGAAAAACCCTTGGTAATGGCTTTTGCGGTGTTTCCAGCCGAATCCAATTCATCGGCACGGACAATCACTTCATGATCCATGCCTGCCATTTCAGCGATTCCACGGGCATTATCCACAATTGGACCATAAGCATCTGCAGAAACGATCATACCGCTGATCGAGAGCATTCCGACCGCGCTGATACCAATGCCGTAGATACCGCTCAAACCAAAGGATTCTGCAACTACATAAGAAATTAGCGTTGCGGCTGAGATACCAATGACTGAAGGGACAATAGAAATTAAGCCGTAACTGAAACCTGTGATAATGGTGATTGCTGAACCGGAGGTCGAAACCCGGGCGGTTTCTTTTACAGGTTTTCGCATGTCGTTCGTGAAGTAGTCTGATGTAAATCCGATGATCACACCAGTAACCAGGCCAGTCAGAGCAGCCCAGAAAATACCAGGATTGACATCAGTAAAGCGGACAAAAAGGAACAGAAAAATTGCAAAAATGATGCAGGTAATAATAGTCCCTCGGTTAAGTGCTGGACCGGGTTTTTGACCTTCCTTCACTCGAACAAGGTATATCCCGAGCAACGAAGCGATGATGCCCAGTAAGCACAAAATTAGCGGCACTACTGTGTACTTGATATGTTCGGCCTGGCTTAAACCCATCGAGGCACCGAGCAGCATAACCGCGACCGCGCTGGCAACATAACTGTCAAAGATATCCGCGCCCATGCCAGCCACATCACCAACGTTGTCACCAACATTATCAGCGACCACAGCCGGGTTGCGGGGGTCATCTTCGGGGATACCAATTTCGACTTTTCCAACCAGGTCTGCAGCAATATCTGCAGTTTTTGTGTAGATTCCACCACCTGCTTTTGCCAGCAAAGCCAAGGTCGAAGCGCCAAAACTAAACCCAAGTACTGCTTCAGCAGTGCCAGTCCACAACAAGATCAGGCTCATTCCAATAACTGCCATACCAACCATGGCAAGTCCAAGCACTGCACCGGCATTGAAAGAGAGCTTGAAGGCACGTGAAAGGCTGAAATTGGCAGCAGTTGCGGTGCGTACATTTGCTTCAACCGCGACACGCATGCCCATGTAGCCTGACACGGCTGAACTGATTGCTCCTGCAATAAATGCAACTGACATCACCAGACCGTCTTTGAAATGCATGGTCACGGCACCACCGCCAGCGGTTTCAGGTTGGATACTAAAGACAACCGCAATGATGAGCCCGATCAGAACTGCCAGAATTCCTAATGCACGGTATAGTCTGACAAGGTAGGCATTCGACCCTTCTTTGATCCAGGATGCCACTTCTCTAGCTCGTTCGGTACCCGGGTCTTGCCTGATCACCCAAAAATAAATATAAAGCGCAACTCCCAGAGAGATTACGCCAGCAACGATCGCAAGATAGATCCAATTCATATAGTCGTTCATATTTTCTGCTTAAGCTTTCGTTTACATATTTGCTGATCTGAACCAAGGGTAATTACTGGTTCGAATTTCTTCCGGACTCGGCATAGGAAAATAACGCAATTGCTTCTGATTGCCCACAAAGAATCCATTCTTGATAGTTCTATAGTGAATGTTTGGAGAGTGGACACGATCAACCATCTTTGAAGCCGCATATTTGGTTTTTACATCCCTAAGACATTGACGCAGATGGTCTATGTTGCTGTAAGGTAGGTTTTCCATCGAGCCCATCTCGGGGTCATCCGCCAGTTCACCAAGTTGTAGCTCGGTAAAGACGATGGCAGGGAGCGTGACCAGGGAAATTGGATCCCGCACAATCGTATTGATGAACGCTAAAGGATCCAGGCGGCTGACCACCAGGGGAGAAACAGGCACAATCTCCTGGTAAAGGTGCAACTGCTCATCCCCATTGGGTAATTGGCTGGATGGGCTAAGTTCAAGCGTGCGACCATCCATGGTAGTAAGATACAGATGCTTCAAAGCGTCAAAATCCATGTGCTCCAAAGCTCGGTACACTGAGACGTAGACAGAAGATTTAGAACTGCCATCTTCATGGGGAACACAGCGTTCATAAGCTTCTTCTACGTGAAAATATGGATCTCGAAAACCGGTATCGACTTCAAAAAACATGGCCTGACCGCGGGATTTTTTGGCTGATCCTACTGCATAATAGGTACCAAATTCTTCGGGGCACAGCATTGAGGCAATCAATGCTTCAGGAAGTAAAGAAAGGTAAAGGTAAATTGCCATTCGGAACTCCTTTTCTCTTAAATTGTTAATAAACCGGAACTAAGCCAATTTTCAACCTTTATAATTGTAACTCCAATTTACCTCGATACTATCTTAATTATTGTATTCAAGAGTGTGGAAGCATCGGAATTACAGGCTAAACGCTTACTTTCTCCTGTTGCTTGCCCACAAACTGGCTATAATTAGCGTTAAGGAGTACACCACGCTATGACAAAAATGAGAATTGGTTACATCGGTCTCGGCACCATGGGCGCGCCTATGGCAATGAACATCCTGAAAGCAGGTTTCCCCCTCACAGTCACCAATCGCACGCCCTCAAAAGCTGCAGATCTGCTCGCGGCAGGCGCGCAGTGGGCAGAAACCCCGGCGGAGGTTGCCAGCCGGACGGAAATTGTCTTTACCAATGTCTCGGACTCTCCTGATGTATTGCAAATCCTATTTGGCGCGAACGGCGTGATCGATGGCGCGCACGCGGGGATGATCCTGGTGGATAACTCCACCATTAAACCATCTGCCAGCCGTGAGATCTACCAGCGTTTCCACGAGATTGGGGTGAGCGCGTTGGATGCCCCTGTGAGTGGCGGCGATATTGGCGCCAAGAACGGCACCCTCGCGATCATGGTTGGTGGGGATGCGGAAGCGCTCGAAAAAGCCATGCCAGTGCTGGAAGCGATCGGCAAAAAGATCACGCACGTGGGTGAGGCCGGCGCGGGGCAGGTGGCGAAGGCGGCCAACCAGATCATGGTGGCGGCGCAGATGGTGGCGGAGGCAGAGCTGATGCTCTTCGCACAGAAATCGGGTGTGGAGGTTGCCAAAGTGATTGAGGCCATCAAAGGTGGTGCGGCCCAGTGTTGGACGCTGGACGTCAAACCCCAACGTCTGCTGGCTGGAAACCGAACTCCAGGTTTCAAATCCAGCTTGCAGGCGAAGGACCTGAACATCGTCGTCGAAACCGCGCGCGATTATCGGGCTGTGTTGCCAGGAACTGCCCTAAACAGCCAACTTTTCAATGGAATGGTAGCGCTGGGAGAAGGCGACCTGGATAACTCCGCGGTCATCCATATGCTGGAACTGCTCAACGATACAGCCTTAAAGACAAACGACTAATACCAAGCGGTTGCGACCAGGCAAGAACTGAACTTGTGTGGGTCGATCCGAGAAAATTGAAAACAAACCGGAGGAAGAAAACATGGATTTCGAATTTATTAAACCACTTCTAAAAGCAGACGCGAAAGGTAAGATCGTCATGCTCGTCATGGACGGGCTTGGCGGCTTGCCCCTCACACCTGAAGGCTGGACGGAGCTTGAGACCGCACATACTCCAAATATGGATGAGTTGGCAACAAAATCCTCCCTGGGTCTGCATCATTCCGTTCCTTACGGCATCACTCCAGGCAGCGGGCAGGCGCACCTCGGGCTTTTTGGCTACGATCCAGTTAAATATGAGATCGGACGCGGGGTTCTGAGTGCGCTTGGTGTGGACTTTGATTTGGGTCCAAACGATGTTGCTGCCCGGGGTAACTTCTGCACCGTGGACGAAAACGGTGTGATCACCGATCGGCGGGCTGGACGTATTCCGACAGAGGTAGGCGAGCAATTATGCAACCTGCTTAAAGAAAAGGTGCAACTGCCTGGCGTGGAGCTGTTCCTGACGCCTGAGAAGGAATATAGGTTTGTTTTCGTTCTTCGCGGCGAAGGGCTTAGCGGCGATGTTTCGGACACAGATCCCCAGGCAACTGGTAAACACGCGTACCTGGCAACCGCGACTACTCCAGCCGGAGAGCGTACAGCTGAGTTGATCCGTGAATTTGTACGCCAGGGTAATGAAATCCTTAAAAATGAACATCCTGCCAACAGCTTCGTAATGCGCGGCTTTGCAGGCATGCCAGCCTGGCCGAAATTCCCGGAAGTGTGGGGCACAAAATCGCTCGCGATCGCGATGTACCCGATGTATCGCGGCGTTTCCAAGGTGGTAGGCATGACGGTTATGCCGCCGGCTGAATCGATGGCGGAAGAAATCACCATGCTCGAACAAAACTGGGCGGATTATGACTTCTTCTTCGTTCACATTAAGAAAACTGACAGCTACGGAGAAGACGGCAATTTCGAAGGAAAAGTGCACATCATCGAAGAAGTGGATGCCCTTCTGCCGAGAATTTTAGCTTTGAACCCCGATGTGTTGATCATCACTGGCGACCATTCCACCCCTGCAAAACTGAAATCGCACTCCTGGCACCCCATCCCAACCATGCTATATGCGAAAGATGCCCGCCCGGATGGCATTACCAGTTTTGGCGAACGAGCTTGCCTCCAGGGCAGCCTGGGCGCGCGCTTTGACGCGAACGAGTTGATGCCCCTGGCACTGGCGCTTGCCGGAAGGCTTGAAAAGTTCGGCGCATAAAACACACTTAACCTGGTCTGCGTGAGCAGACCAGGTTGCTTAACTCCAGGAGATTGTGATGTCAGATCACCCTGCGCTGTTGGCAACCCAATTGGAAAATGGAAAAGTTCGTTGTGAGCTCTGCGCGCACAGATGCCTGATCCGTCCGGGGCAAAGGGGAATCTGCCGTGTGCGGGAAAATCGTGGTGGTGAGCTCTTCAGCCTGAGTTATGGGCGGCTGATTGCCTCCCACGTGGATCCGATCGAGAAAAAGCCGCTTTACCACTTCCTGCCGGGTAGTTCGAGCTACTCGATCGCCGCACCTGGTTGCAACTTTCGCTGCCAGTGGTGCCAGAATGCGGATATCTCCCAGATCTCCGCGATGAATGAACCTGTAGCTCCGCGTTATGTTTCGGCCGAACACGTGGTGCAGGCTGCGGTTGCGTCTGGCTGCGAAAGTATTTCGTTCACATACACGGAGCCTACCCTGTCGTTTGAATACAATCTCGAGGTCAGCCAACTCGCACACATGGAAGGATTGAAAACCGTTTACGTCACGAATGGCTACATGACTCCGGAAATGCTTGCGTTATCGATCCCGACGCTGGATGCTGCCAATGTGGACATCAAAGCATTCGATGAAGAGGTCTACCGGCGCTACACTGGAGCACATCTGCAGCCGGTGTTGGATTCGTGTGTGGCACTGCTCAAGGCGGGAGTGTGGTTGGAAGTGACCACACTGCTGGTACCAGGGATCAACGATGACGAAGCCCAGGTACAAGGTTTGGCGGAATTCATTGCCACCAAACTCAGCCCGGATGTGCCCTGGCACATCAGCCGATATTTCCCCCAACCGCAATTCAGCCAGATTGCTGCCACACCGGTTGAAAGTATCTATCATGCCATGGAAGTTGGCCGAAAAGCCGGCTTGCGGTATGTGTATGGCGGGAATTTGCAGACCTCAACGGTAACTTTCTGCCCAAATTGTGGTGAACGCGTTATTCGGCGGATGGGGTATTTGGACCCGGTTGTGCATTTAAACAAAGACGCCTGCCCGAAATGTGGATTTCGGATTGCAGGCGTCTGGTAATTTGCTTACTTGTCCAATTACCTGGTTAGCTTTAAACTCCACAAAACTTGCCTTGTTTGACTAAATCAGCGACCGCATCCATGCTCGGTTTGAAGTAGGCGTCCTGTTCGAAAAATGGCACGACTTCGCGGATGGCATGAAAGGCTTTTGCGGTTCCAACTCCAAGATTCAGGCCAGGGTTATCGCGCAGCCTGAATTCCACCGCCTGTGCGGCACTCATCAACTCGATGGCGATGACCGTGCGCACGTTCTCAATGATCTGCTGGCAGTGCAAAGCGGCGTTGGCGCCCATGCTGACGTGATCTTCCACGTTACCGGAAGAGGGGATGGTATCCACGCTGTCGGGGTGGGCGAGGGTTTTATTTTCTGAGCATAACGCCGCGGCAGTGTACTGCAGGAGCATGAATCCCGAATTCAAGCCGCCCTGAGCCGCCAGGAAAGAAGGGTAGTGCTCGGGGTGATTGTCGATTAGTTTGGCAATGCGGCGCTCGGAAATGTTGCCAAGGTCGGTCATGGCGATCGAAAGGAAATCCAGCGCCAGTGCCAAAGGCTCACCGTGGAAGTTGCCGCCGGAAAGTATGGTGACATCATCTTTCTCATCAAAAAAGAGTAAAGGATTATCAGTTACCGAGTTAAGCTCTGTTTCAACAACCTTTTGCGCGTAGTTGATCGTGCTATGAACCGCGCCGTGCACCTGCGGCACGCAACGCAGGGTGTAAGCATCCTGGACATTCATGGAGTTGTCCGGGCGGGTGAGCTCACTTCCAGCCAGCAAACCGCGCAGGGTCGCAGCTGTTTCGGCTTGCATTGGCTGCGGGCGGCTGGCATGGATTTGGGGAAAGTAAGCGCAAAGAGTGCCATTTTGGGCTTCGAGGGAGAGTGCCGCTGCGCAGTTGCCTGACTTCAAAACTACCTGGGCATCGTAAACCTGGAGAGCACCGATAGCGGTCATGAGGGTGGTGCCATTGGTCAGGGCAAGCCCTTCCTTTGCGCCTAACTTGACTGGTTTCAAACCGTTTTCCTGCAGGACTTCCGCGGAAGGTCTGACTTCACCATGGAAACGCACTTCGCCTTGCCCGATGAGTGGGAGAGCCATGTGGGCAAGAGGGGCGAGATCGCCGCTTGCGCCGAGCGAACCCTTGGATGGGATAACGGGCAGGATATTCTGGTTGAGAAGAGAGAGCATGAGTTGAAGCGTCTCAAGGCGAATACCGGAGTGCCCTTTGGCGAGGGTGTTGGCTCGAATGATCATCATCGCGCGCACGGCTTCTGCAAGCAATTCGGGACCAGTACCTACGGCATGGCTGAGGATGATATTTTCCTGCAGCTTTTCCACGTCTTCAGGTGGGATCAGGCGATCCTTGAATGCGCCAAAGCCGGTGGTGATGCCGTAGGCAATGCGACCTTCGCTGACAAATTTTGCGACCGCATCTGCCGCCCGTTGGATGCCAGGGATGGCTTCAGGAGCAAGAGTGACCTGAGTGTTGGGATCTCTTGCGGCTTGAACAAGGTCTTCGAGGGTGAGTGAGCCACCGTTAAGCACCAGTTTTGCCATGGAAACACTCCTTTTAAACCAAACTCAGGCTTCGATGATCTCAATCGTGTGCAATTTCACCGCGGGCGAACCAAGACGCATTGGGTCTCGCTCGGGGATGGATAAGAGGACGTCCAAACCCTTGACAACCTCACCAAAAATGGCGTGTTTGCCATCCAGCCATGGGGTGGGGATGTGAGTGATGAAAAATTGAGAGCCGTTGGTGTTTGGACCAGCGTTTGCCATTGAGAGGATGCCTGGTTTGCTGTGTTTCAGACCAGCTCCAAATTCATCACGGAAGGAATAGCCAGGTCCGCCGCGACCAGTTCCGGTGGGGTCCCCAGCCTGAGCCATGAAGTCTTTGATAACACGGTGGAAGATGGTATCGTCATAGTAACCTTCACGAGCGAGGAAAACGAAGTTGTTGACGGTATTAGGGGCTTTATCTGCAAAGAGGGTGACTTCGATGTCGCCAAGGTCAGTTTTGAGGATGGCGGAATATTTTTTATGCAGGTCAAGTTTAAATTCAGGGGTTTTTGTCCATTGTTTTTGTGTCATGATAATCTCCTTAGGCTGATTTTATCAGAGGTTGGGGCTTAAAGCCTAAGAGTCTCATTCTGCTTTCATCATATATCATGCTCTATGTTAAAATGATTTGATGCTTACTGACCTCTCCGATATCACACAACCACTAAAGAAACATCACTCACTGTGGCGGGTTGTCCTTGTCTTTTTCCTGGGAGCACTCTGCTTCCTGGTCACCCAAGTCTTTACGAGGGTGCCGCTATTGAGTTGGCTGCAAGGAGAGCCGGGTTTTGTCGTATGGGCGATGTCCATCCCTTTGTTAAGCGGAATGCTGGTCGCGCTGACTGCTGGGATTTTCGAGGAGAGTGGTCGGTTTGCCTTAAAAGCGTTGGCTCTAAAGCCAGCTCGAACGCAAATTTGGGAACCTATCGTCTTTGGGCTCGGGCATGGACTGTGCGAGGTAGTTTGGATTTTTTCCACATACTGGAGCTCGATCAGCGTGCTTCATCCATCTCAGCTTGTTTTACCAGTGATCGAACGATTGCTGGCGGTTACGATGCACGTGGGCTTTTCAGTCATGATCTGGAACGGTTTTCAGCTTAATCAGCGTGTCCGTTACCTCATTCTGGCTATCCTGGCACACGGAGCGGTGGATGCCTTGATTCCCCTGGCTGGAAGATTTGGCTGGGGCGTGATGGCTTTGGAAGGCATTCTGGCTGGGTCTGCAACCTTGTTATTGATCTATACTATCTATTCAAGAAAGTATTACCGAAAAGAGGATTCTTATGAAGAAGTCTAGATTTTATCGCGTGCTGGCTTTTGCACTTTTGGCCGTTTTGAGTATAGCAATGTTGGCTGGTTGTGCCGCCAAACTGCCTGAAGGATATGACGAGGCAACGCTAAAA
Organism: uncultured Anaerolineaceae bacterium; assembly: GCA_964409045.1. Taxonomy (GTDB): domain Bacteria; phylum Chloroflexota; class Anaerolineae; order Anaerolineales; family Anaerolineaceae; genus Mesolinea. Next base: position 13,987 of record CAYPBU010000001.1, read on the forward strand.
ACTAACGCTGGAAAGGTCATCGATCTATTAAATCAGCGCGATGGTGATGGGCTCACAGCCATAATGACCGAGGAGATGAAAGTCGGCTTGACTAAAGAAGTGCAAGCGCAAATTTTTGCCTTGTTGGATGAATCAGGATCGATGCAAGAAATTTTGGATATGCGAGTTGGCAGCAGTGAGGAAAATGGGGTTACCTTTGCTTTTGTTGTAGCCAAAGTGAAGTATGCAAACAGCGACATCACTTACACCATCGGTTTTGACAAGGACTATAACCTGGCAGGTCTGTATCTAAAGTAATTACAAGCAACCAAAAAACAAGGCTCATTCGATAGAAAGAGCCTTGTTTCTTTTAATGGTTTGAGACTAACAAAAACCTAATCCGACCAGTTTTCCAAAGTTTTCTTGACGTCCGCCAGGAAGTTGTCTCCGCTCTCGCCGTCAATCGCGCGGTGGTCGAAAACCAGAGAGAGATAGATCATCGGTCGGATGGCGATCGAATCATTACCGTTTTCATCGGTGATCACGACCGCGCGCTTCTGCATGGCACCAGTGCCCAGAATACCAAGTTGGGGTTGGTTGATGATGGGCATGGCAAAAAGTGAGCCGGCTGTGCCGTGATTGGTGAGCGTGAAAGTGCCACCACGAACATCATCCGGGGTAAGCTTTTTGTTACGGGCGCGTTCCGCCAGGCTGTTGACCTGGGCTGCGATGCCCTTTAAGGACAGATTCTGGACCTGCTTTATGACCGGCACGATCAATCCGCCTTCACCTAACGCGACAGCCATGCCGATATTGACATCGCTGTAGGTGAAGATGCCTTCATCCGTCCAGGTGGCGTTGACAATTTTGTGCTCCCCAAGCGCTTTGGCGATTGCTGCTACGAAATACGCTGTGAGAGTCAGGTTAACCCCATCCGCTGCAAACTTGTCTTTGTTGGCTTTCCGGTGCGCCAGCACACGGCTCATGTCCACTTCCATCACGGTTAGAACATGCGGGGAGGTTTGAACCGAATCAACCATGCGGGCAGCAATCTGCTTGCGCGTGGAAGTATGCGGGATCAAGACACCCGGAACATCTGTGGGTACGGGAGCTGCCTTGGCAGGCTGAGCTGGCTTTTGCTTCACCTCTGGTTTGGGTTCAGGCGCGGACTTGGATACGTTATTTGGGCTTGCCAGGAATGCTTCAACATCCTGTTTTGTGATCCGCCCTCCGGAGCCAGTGCCCTGGACATCATCAGGGTCGAGCTGGTGCTCGTCGAGCATCTTTCTGACCAATGGTGAAAGAAAGCTGGTTTTAGCTGCAGGTTTTTCAGTTGCCAGTGGCTTTTTCTGCTCAACTAATTCAGCTGGAGCTTCCACCGCTTGCGGAACCTGTGCGGGTTTCTCGGTTGCTTCATCCAAGAAATCTCCCGGGTCACCGATCAGCCCCATGACCTCGCCAACCTTAACGGAATCACCAGCCGCTACATCGATTCGCAGCAGAGTACCCGAAATCGGGCTTGGGAATTCGGTGACGACCTTGTCGGTTTCGAGTTCCACTACAGATTCAAATTCTTCAACAGCTTCCCCGACTTTTTTGAGCCAGGCGACAACTGTAAGTTCTTCCACACCTTCGCCCGGTCTTGGGGCGATCAATTTCGTAGCCATTTATCCTCCTAAAGAATGCTCGGGAAGCGTGTTGGGTTGCTTTCCCGCATGATATCGTATGCCGTGTTGAAAATGGTCTCAGCGTTTGGCTTGCTGTAATAATCGCCATCGGTGCCGTAAGCTGGGCGGTGATTGGCACCGCTAAGCGTGCGTGGAGCAGAATCCAACCACTGGTACCCGCCTTGCTTCTCAAGTACTTCCTGCATCATGTAAGCGGTAGTGCCGCCAGGCATATCCTCATCCACGAAGAGCACGCGAGCGGTCTTTTTAAGCGAGTCGACAATCAAGTGATTGACGTCGAAGGGAAGCAAGGTTTGAACGTCAATCAGCTCCACATCGATGCCAACCTGCGCAAGATTTTCGGCTGCTTGTTGGGCGATACGAACTGTGGCTCCGTAGGTTACCAGGGTCAGATCTTTTCCTTGCCTGAGGATTTCAGGTACGCCAAGAGGCAGTTTGAATTCGGAGATATTGTCCGGAAGACGTTCCTTGAGGCGATAGCCATTGAGCACTTCGACCACCAGGGCAGGATCATCGCCTTCGATGAGCGTGTTGTAGAAACCTGCTGCTTGGGTCATGTTGCGTGGGACCGCCACGTGGATGCCCCGAATGAGGTTGATGATGCCTGCCATCGGAGATCCGGAGTGGAAGACACCCTCAAGGCGATGACCGCGCGTGCGGATGATCACAGGGGCTTGTTGGCGACCGACTGTGCGCCAGCGCAAGTTGGAAAGGTCATCCGCCATGATCTGGAGCGCGTACAACAGGTAATCGAGGTACTGAATCTCCGCGATCGGACGGAAGCCGCGCAAGGCTAAACCAATTGCCTGACCGAGAATGGTCGCTTCGCGGATGCCGGTGTCGGCAACGCGCAGCGGACCATATTTCTCCTGCAGCCCACGGAACGCCTGATTTACATCACCAAGATTGCCAACATCTTCACCAAAAGCCACCATCAGCGGCTCTCTGGCAAGGATCTCATCAAAGGTCTTGTTGAGAATTTCAAAGCCCATCAGTGTCGGCGAGTTGTCGCTGAATTTTGCTTCAACCGCTTTCACTTTTAGTGGTGATTTTTCCGAATCTGAGAAGAGGAACTTGTTATAGTAGTCCTGTTTTTCTTTTTCAAGGCTGCTCGAGAAATCCAACAAGGCTTTACGTGCTTCAGTGGGGTGATCTTTGGTCAGAACCAATGCCTGGTGAATGGCGGTGGCAGCATCACTAAAAATGGGATCCTGGATGCTGGCAAGCTGATCTTTGATGGCTTCGATTTCCACTTTTTGAGCGGATGCGCTGGCAGCCAAATCAGTGAGTTTTAGAGAGGCCGTCTTTACAACCTGCTTGATGGGACCCTGGAAGCTTTCCCAGGCTCGCTTGCGGGCTTGCTCGACGGTTTTCTTGTCCTCAGCCTCGAATTGGCTGAGTTGTTCGTCCGTAGCGACGTTGTTATCGATCAGATACTGGCGAAAACGGCGCAAGCAGTCAAAATCGAATTCCCACTCCAGGCGTTCCTTGGATTTGTAACGTTCGTGGGAGCCTGAGGTGGAGTGACCCTGGGGTTGGGTGGCTTCCGTGACGTGCACGAGGGCGGGGATATGGTACTTGCGGGCAGTATCAGCTGCTTCTTCGTAAGTCTGCAGCAGAGCGGGATAATCCCAGGCTTGAACCTGGTAGAGGTCATAACCGCGATCACATTGCTCGGCTGGGCAGGGAACCCGTTGAAACCCTTCCATAATGGCATAAATGTTCTCTTTCACCATCTGGAATTCATTCGGAACGGAGATGCCATAGCCGTCGTCGTAAATGCTGATGATCGCCGGCGCATGCAGCACACCAATGGCGTTGACCGTTTCCCAGAAGAGGCCCTCTGATGTTGAGGCGTTACCGATGCTGGTCCAGGTGATCTCATTGCCGTTGTGACTGAAGTTATCAAACTTTTTCAACTCCGCGTTTTTGCGATAGAGCACCGAAGCATGTGCCAATCCGACCGCACGGGGCATCTGAGCCGCGGTGGGGGCGATATCGGCAGAAGAATTGTAGAGTTCAGTTTGCTTAAGCCAATTGCCGTCCGCGTCGATCAGCTGAGTGGAAAAATGCCCGTTCATGTTCCGACCGCCACTGTTAGGGTCGAATTCTGGGTCGGCATGCGCGTAGAGTTGCGCAAAAAATTCCTCAAGCGTCAGCAAATCGAGAGCCATTATCCAGGTTTGATCGCGATAATACCCAGAGCGCCAATCACCTTTGCCGAATGTGCGCGCGATTGCCAATTGGGGGAGCTCCTTGCCGTCGCCAAAAATGCCGAACTTGGCTTTGCCTGTCAGCACCTCACGGCGACCGATGATAGATGCTTGTCTTGAGCGATAACCGAGACGGTAGTCTGCGATAAGTTCTTCTGGTGATAAGGGTAGTTTTTGCTTTTTATTTTCCATAACGTCCAACTTCCATGCTTTTTAAAACAATTATAGAGAAGCGGGCTCTGGTAGGCAAAAAAGTGTACAGGAAAGGGGATAAGAGGATTATTAATAACGAAGGATTAACCCTTGACAGCGCCCCCAAGCATTCCCCGAATGAAGAAGCGTTGGAAAAGGATATAGATCAGGATTGTGGGCAGGGCAACGATGATCGCGCCGGCTGCCATAAGGGGAATGTTAGCAGTGTATTTACCCTGGAAAAATGCCAACCCTACTGGCAGGGTTCGCAGAGCTTCGTTTTGCACCATGACGAGTGCCAGGAGGAATTCGTTCCAGGTCCACATGAAAATCAGGACAACCAGCGTGGTCACGGCAGGTTTGGCGATTGGCCATAGGATGTACCAGAGCGTCTGCCACCTGGAACAGCCATCGATCGTGGCAGCATCGGTTAATTCCCCGGGAGTATTTTCGAAGAATGAGGACATCCACATCGTGCCGAAAGAAACACTCAGCCCGACCTGCGGCAGGATCAACGCCCAGAGTGTATCCGTTATTCCAAACTTATCCAAAAGGTTATAAAGGGGGATAATGACAGCCTCAAATGGCACCATGTAGCCGATGAGAATGAGAGGATAGAGCCACTTTTTTCCAGGCAGGGGCAGAGAGCCAAAAGCATAACCGCTGAGGGTTGATAAAAAAACGCTGGAGACGACGACAGACGTGGCGACAATCACGCTGTTCTTGAAAAAGATGTTGAAGCGCCCAACCCGCCATGCCTGTTCAAAATTCTTCAGGCTCCAATCGGTCGGAAGTGAGAAGGGTCCACCCATGACTTCTGTGCTCGTCTTGAAAGCGCTGGTGAACATACCCCAGATCGGGACGAGTACCACAAGCATGAAGACGATCAGAATGAGGTAGCGGGGAAGCAATTTCTTCCAGGGATACTTCATGCGCTCTCCTCATCCCCGTGCATCTGGAAGCGGCGAATCAAGAGAGAAATAACCAGAATGATTAAAGTCAGGACGGTCGCGATGGCAGCAGCATAGCCGATGCGATTGGTGGTGAAGGCGGCGCGGTAAATCAGAAAGCCTGTCACCATGGTCGACTCTCCTGGTCCACCTCTTGTGGTGGTGTAGACCAGGTCAAAGACACGCAAAGCGGCAATGATGGTGGTGACCAGGGCAACGGCAATTTCAGACCGAAGTCCGGGAACGGTGATATGGATGAATTGTTTGTAAGCACCAGCGCCGTCCAGGCTGGCGGCTTCGTAATACTCTTCCTGGATGTGTTGCATGCCCGCCAGGAACAGGACCATGCAAAAGCCGTATTGCACCCATGTGCCAATACTGCCTACAGACGGTAATGCCCAGGTGAAATCACCGAGCCAGCTAAGGGCGAAACTTTCCAAGCCAACCAGGCGGAGAAGCGTGTTGATTGGTCCGAAGGTCGGGTTGAACATCCAACGCCAGATTACGCCAACAACCACCATGGAGATGACCTGGGGCAGAAATAACGCGGTGCGGAAGAAGGCAAACCCGGGGATGGGTCGCCGGCTAAGCAGAGAAGCCAGGAATAACCCGATCAGGATCGGGATGATGCTATAGAAAATGACAAATACCAGGTTGTTGCGCAGGGCGTTGTGGAATTTGGGGTCCGAGAACAACTCAGCATAATTGGCAAGCCCGACCCAAATTCGGTTCTGGCTGAAACCATCCCACTGGTAAAAACTGCTTCGGACGGTTTCGAGGATAGGGAGCAAGGTGAAAAGGAGATACACAAGCAAGGCTGGAAGTAGATACCACCAGCCTTTCCAGCGCGATTCTCCGGGATACTTGTGCGTCAAATTTGCCATGACCAAAAGAAAAAGACCGGTACTCTTCGCACCGGTCTTTGGATTAATTGGCTATTCTGTTTTGGACTGCAGATAAGCTCCATAGTCAACTTCGACTGCTTCGGTGAAGTTGGCAGGGGTGGAAATGCCGCCCAGAAGTTTCTGCAATTCGGAAACCAGCGTGTCATAGATGGTCGGGGTTGCCCAATCGATGTAATGACCGACGGCGTTGCCCTGGTTGATGGTGTTCCAGGCATTAAGGGTGTCACCAAAAAGATTCTTGGTATCCACTTTGCTGCCTTCGGGGAGTGCCATCGCTGGGAGCATGCCGGCTTCAGCCCAGAGCTCGGCGGCACGTGGGCTGATCATCCAGTTGAGGTATTCGGCGGCGAGGTCTTGCTTTTCAGATGTTTTTCGAATGGCGAAGGGAATGCCCACACCACCGATCGCCAGACCGGTTTTACCCTCAAATGGAGGTAACAGGAAGAAACCGAAATCCTGGTCTGTGTCAACCATCAGTTCAGGAGCCAGCCAGGAACCGGTGATGGTCATGGCGCCATTGCCGGCTTTGAAGAGGTTGTTGCTGTCATCATAGCCGATGCCAGGGAATCCATCGCTGAAATAGCCAGCGTTTGTCCAGTCCTGCAGGATCTGAGCAGCTCGTTGGTTTTCAGGCGTGTTGAAGCTGACATTGTTGACACCATAAGTCAGATTGTTGATGTAATCGAGCGAGACCACCAGGTGTTGGATGGCGCTGTATTCGTGAATGGCGTTCCAGCCGTCCAATGAGCCGAAGGAGATTGGGGTTATTCCTGCAGCCTTAATGTCGGCAAGCAAGGCTTCAAAGTCTTCAAAAGTGGTGGGAACATCCCAGCCATTTTTCTTGAAAATGTCTTTATTGTAGAAAACGCCAACTACTTCTGCTGTGGGGCTGACGCCGTAAAGGTTGCCTGTTCCAAAGGTTTTGCCGTCTTCGGTGAAGCTGTTACGGCTGGCAACGCTGGTGGAGAAGACATTGCCCCAACTGTATTTCTCGAGGTAGGAGTTAAGTGGCGACAAAAGCCCGGCTTCCACCAGAGCGCCCATGTCGTTGCGACCCTGGTTAACCTGGGCGACATCAGGACCATCAGCTTTGGTGAGGGCAAGTTTGACAGTCGCCTTCAGATCCTCGAGCACTTTTACTTCGCGCTGGATCTTGACACCAGGATGGGCGGCTTCGAATTCAGCGTTGAGGGTCTCGATGACCTTACTCTCTTCATCCCGGTAAAACTGATCCCAGACCAAGAGGACCTGTTCCCCTGAACCGTCAACGGGGGATTGAGCGGTTGGTGAAGCGGGTTTGGCACAGGCTGAAAGGATGATCATTAGGGCAAGGAATACTGACAAAACGATACTGCTTTTCTTCATGGTGCTCTCCTCAAGAAGGTTAAGATAGTATTTGGTTAGGAAATTATAACCCAGCTGAAATTGGAACGAAGGTACTGTCGAACAAATTGGAAAAATCATGGAGGTGAGGGACTGTGGTTATAATTGGTCAGCGCAGTGGATTCCTGGTTCAAAAAGGAGAGCTATGACCAAAGAAAAGACCGCAAATGAACTTCAGCACATCTATAAGAGTTTATCCTGGCAATTGTTGGAAGTGACAGAAAATGCGGCGATTGCTGCCGCCCGGGCTGCAGGGCAAGGGGACAAGAACCTGGCGGATAAAGCCGCTGTGGATGCCATGCGAAACACACTCAATCGCATCCCGGGGGTATCAAGTAATATCAAAATTGGTGAAGGCGAACGCGATGACGCCCCGATGTTGTTCATTGGCGAAAAACTCGGGGAAGGGGATGTGAACATCGACATCGCCGTGGATCCACTCGAAAACACCAACGCGACTGCCAATTTAAATTCAGGAGCTGTTTGTGTACTTGCGGCTGCTCCGTCGGGTGGATTGATCCAGGCTTCTGACACTTACATGGATAAGCTGTGTGTGGGGAAGGATGCGGCTGATTACGTGGATATTACGCTTTCACCGGAAGAGAACGTCCGGCGGCTGGCAAAAGCGCTTAAACGTCGCGACAACCGTGAACTCACTATCACGGTGCTCGATCGTCCGCGGAACGAAGAATTGATCAGACGGTTGCGTTCTACAGGAGCGAGAGTGCGGTTGATCCTGGATGGAGATTTAATGCCGTGTGTGTTCAGTTGCTTTAAAGGTGTTGGGGTACACGCTGTGATGGGTATTGGCGCTGCCCCGGAGGGGGTGATATCCGCAGCAGCAGTCAAACTGCTGGGTGGAAAAATGCAGGCTATCTGGAAACCCAAGGATGAAGCAGATGAGGCTCGGTTGATAAGGATGGGTGTCAGGTTGGGTGAGGTCTACACACAGGATGACCTCGCGCCAGCCGACAACCTGATTTTTTGTGCCACAGCCGTGACGCCCATCATGACAACCTCCAAATCAGTGCTGGAAGGCGTCAGTTTCTTTCCCGGAGGGGCAAAGACCGACAGCCTGGTCATCACACGCGGCTTCATGAATTTTGTACCGACCACGCATGTGCTCGACCCTCTGGTGTTTGAAGAAGAGAAAAGTGAGTTCCGATTGTATTAACGCAGCGGCGTTATACCAATGGTCAATAAAAGATCGAAGTAACAGTTAATAGAAACCAATCCTGGCCGGTTTTACCGGTCAGGATTGGTTTTGCCTGGTTATACATCGCCATGTTGGTGAATACTAGTGTATATGAGGTAAAACCTCATTTGGAAAAAAATAGTCCTCTATCTCCAAAACAGCGAGTTTCGGACATGTAAACCAAAGTGGAATATTGATTGATTTGTCTGATTTCTTCTTCTGTGAGCTGAACTTGAGTGATCAAAAAATATTCTTGCCCAATGAATTCAGACAGGTTATTTATTTCAATTCTAACAATTTTTGTGTCTCTTATTTTGTAATATTTATCAAGATAAAGCTCATAGGTAATTGAATCATATCCCGGATAAATCAAGATTTGATTTACCTCTGGTCGACTCTTAAGCATCGACTCAATGATCTGCCGTGCGTTACTTTTTCCTACATTGTAGTATTCGAAGATTTTTGGTGCAGCGAAGGCGAAAATTATTAAAGTCGAAAGAATCAATAATGTTGCTTTCGAAAAGCCCTTTATGCGCTGTCTTGGTTTTCTATTGGAAATCCACTCGATGAGAGTGTAGATCGTAAATGCGTTCAAGATGAAAAGCATTGGAGTCAGATGAATGATCTGCCTCATAGCCACCCAATAACCGCGAGTAAAATCAGCTGCAACGATTAAAGCTGTTTGTAAGAAATATGCGAGAATAATTGGAAACATCATTCTCAGGAACTTCTTGTCCCTTGTCGTGAGAAAAACTCCAACTGCAAAAGTCATCGACAGGAAAAACTCCCAAGGCCCGAACAGCGTCGAGTTCGCACACCATTCATAGCCTCTCCATCCGGTTCCACTCAGCAGGAAATTAAAAAAAGTTCCAGTGTAACGAAACAATTCGTAGTTCAAATTCGAGTTGGGTTGCTGATAGAAAAACCATGTAAAAAAACAGAACAAGATAATTCCTGCTGAGATGGCAAGTCCACCGATTACTCGCATTTTAATTCTTCCATCCGGATTAATAATTTCATTAAATCCAAAGAATCTACTGAATATAATAAATAATCCAGAATTTACAAAAACCAGATATATGTAAGGATGAAAGAACACACCGATAAGGCAGGTAAATGAAAAAAGGATGAGTGTGATTAATTTGGGTTTCACGAGATAACGCAGTAAAAGGAAATTACTCAACCAAAAAAAGCAAATAAGAGCTGAGTAGAACCGGATCTCCTGGGAATAGAAGATATGCACAGGGGAGACAGCTAAAAACAGGGCCGTCAATAATGCGATAATCCGACCGCCTTTATGGTTTCTAAAAAGGGTATCGATACTCAAAAAAAGGAACAAGATTGCCAAAACTCCCCAAATAACCGCAGGTAATCGTAAAAAACCTTCATCAAGTGACATGGAAACCATTAATCTCGTTATAGCGTAATCCAATGGCATCGCCATGACATGTCGACTTATAAAGTCCAGAAAATCCTCGAAACGAGGAAGTAATGCTGTATAGACCTGACCTGCTTCATCAGACCATAAGCTGTATTTGGAGATATTGATGATTCGAAGGATTAATCCAACGAGCAAAACCGGGATAATAAAAAACCGGTTTGGAAATTTTTGCAAAGGGTTTGAGTTTTCATCAGAGCTGGGCTTAGTTATTTCTGCCATCAAAAAAATTATACTATGGATGAAGTCTCCCAATTATTTTCACCGACATTGTGCTTTATTAATCTGGTTATACGTATGTTTGATCTATCTTTCTCCTCGTAAATTCATGGAATGATTGTTGGATTAACTAGAAGACCATAGCCAAACGGCACTTCTGATTTGGTAACTAAAGCAGATAGTCCATCTGTTTGAGGTATACTATTTTTTACAATTCAATTGTTCGAGGTAACACATGAAGAAAGCAATCATTACCGGCATTACCGGGCAGGATGGATCTTATCTGGCAGAAATGCTGTTGACCAAGGGCTATGAAGTCCATGGCATTATCCGCCGGGCAAGTACATTCAACACGAAACGCATTGACCACCTTTATAGGGATCCTCATGTTGTGGATGGCAGCGCGAGGTTGTTTTTGCATTATGGCGACATGGGCGCAACCGGCAGCCTTGGGGATGTGATTTACGATACCAAACCGGATGAAATCTACCACCTGGCAGCCCAAAGCCATGTGCGAGTTTCGTTTGATATGCCGGAATACACCGCGGATGTGACCGGTTTGGGTACCACCCGCATGCTCGAGGCCGTTCGCCGGCTTGGCAAAGGCACACGCTTCTATCAGGCTTCGACCAGCGAGCTGTTTGGCTCTGCCACTCCTCCACAGTCGGAGTTGACACCATTCCACCCCCAGAGCCCTTATGCTGCTGCAAAACTCTATGCATATTGGATGGTTGAAAATTATCGCGATGGTTACGGCATGTACACCGTGAATGGGATTCTGTTTAACCACGAATCGCCAAGGCGTGGCGAAACCTTCGTCACCCGCAAAATTACCCGGGCATTGGCCGCAATCATTGCTGGCAAGCAAGACAAACTCTTCCTGGGAAACCTGGACGCCAAACGGGACTGGGGCTACGCGCCCGAGTTCGTTGAGGCGATGCATATGCTGCTGCAGCAGGATCAACCGGATGATTACGTAATTGGAACGGGCGAGTCCCATTCCGTGAGGGACTTCCTGGATGAAGCTTTTGGTTATGCGGATATGGACTGGACGAAGTATGTGGAAATTGACCCACGCTACTTCCGCCCGACCGAGGTGGATTATCTGCTTGCCGATCCGACCAAAGCGAAAGAAAAGATTGGATGGTCGCCAAAAGTCAAATTCCACGAACTGGTGCGGATCATGGTGGACGCGGACCTAGAGTTGATGGGTTTGCAGCATCCCGGTGAAGGAAAGAAGATTATCCAGGAACGATTTGAAGGCTGGCACCGCTGGGAAGACCAGGTTAAAACGATGGATAAGTAATCCATCGACGACAAAATATGTTAGAATAAACGCACGGAGTAGTAACCCCGACCTGCACTGACAGAGAAAGGCAATGTGGTGAGAACGCCTTCAGAATGCAAAAGGGTGAAGTCGCCGTGGGAGATCGGCTGAAGAAACCTGCAAAGGGATTAGACCAGCCCGGGAGAGCCCGTTAGCGCTCAACCCAAGTGCGATCCAAACGGATCGAATAGAGGTGGTACCACGGAAGTTAACTTTCGTCCTCATCAGGCGAAAGTTTTTTATTTAAGCAAATGAGAGGTGCAGGATGACTGAATTACCGAAAGCGTATGATTTTAGAGAGTATGAAGAAAAAATCTACCAGGAATGGGAAGCAAAGGGCTACTTCAAGCCAACCAACGACCCGAACCTGCCAGGGCATGATCCGAACGTAAAGCCTTTTGTGATCGTTATCCCACCTCCAAATGTTACGGGTGCGTTACACCTCGGGCACCCCTTGTTTGTGGCAACCGAAGACATCATGATCCGCTACCACCGCATGAAGGGTGAACCGACGCTGTGGGTGCCGGGGACGGATCACGCCGGGATCGCGACGCAGCTGCAAGTGGAAAATTTGCTGCGCAAAGAAGGCACTTCGCGCGGAGCGATTGGGCGCGAAGCATTCGAAGCGCGCGTTTGGCAGTGGAAAGAAAAGTATGGTGGTGAGATCATCAACCAGCTCAGAAGGCTGGGCGCATCCTGCGATTGGGAGCGGGAGCGTTTCACGTTGGATGAGGGGCTTTCTCGTGCGGTGAGAGAAGCTTTCGTTCGTTTATACGAAAAAGGGCTGATCTACCAGGGTCCACGCATGATCAACTGGTCGCCAGGTCTGCAAACGGCGGTCTCTGACCTCGAAGTGGAATATTCCGAGGAACAAGGCAAGTTGTATCACTTCAAGTACATGCTGGCAGATGGCAGTGGAGATTACATCCCGGTGGCGACCACCCGCCCGGAAACCATTCCGGGAGATACGGCTGTGGCAGTCCATCCGGAAGATGAGCGTTACGCGCGATTTGTTGGGAAAAAGGTGATCGTTCCGATCCTGGGCAGAGAAATCCCGGTGGTGGCAGACGAGTACGTGACGAAAGACTTTGGCACTGGTGCGCTCAAGATCACCCCTGGGCATGACCCGCATGACTATGAAATCGGTCAGCGTCATAACCTGGCATTGATCAACATCATGAACAAAAATGCCACGCTAAACGAGAATGCGGGTAAATACGCAGGGTTGGAGCGCTTTAAAGCACGCAAGGCAATCTGGGCTGACATGACTGAGGCGGATTTAGTGCTGAAGGAAGAACCTTACCTGATGAATGTTCCCCGTTCTCAAAGGGGTGGAGAAATCGTGGAACCCCTGGTTTCGACCCAGTGGTTTGTGAACATGGACAGCCTGGCAGCGATGTCAGCAGAATCAGTGCGAAAGGGCGAGATCACCTTTGTGCCTGATCGATTTACCAAGGTGTTCCTGAGCTGGATGGATAACATTCAGGATTGGTGCATCA
>CAYPBU010000001.1:26990-82305 GCA_964409045.1 uncultured Anaerolineaceae bacterium
GGTGGGGGCACCGCATCCCGGTTTGGTATTGCCAGGATTGCCGGGAGGTGATCGTCACACGGGAAGATCCCAGCGAGTGTCCGAAATGTGGGTCACATAATCTGAAACAGGATCCAGACGTGTTGGATACCTGGTTCTCTTCGGGTCTTTGGCCATTCTCGGTGTTTGGCTGGCCGGACGCGACGCCCGATTTCAATTACTTCTACCCAACCAGCGTGATGGAGACCGGGTACGACATTATCTTCTTCTGGGTTGCTCGCATGGTCATGGACGGGCTTTTCTTCACTGGAAAAGCACCCTTCCACACCGTTTACCTTCACGGCATGGTGCGCGATGACAAGGGTCAGAAGATGAGCAAAACCAAGAACAACGTGATCGACCCTCTGTTGTTGATGAACGAATACGGCACGGACGCGCTGCGGTTTTCACTGGTGGTGGGTTCCAGCCCGGGCAATGATCAGAATGTTGGCGCGAAGAAAGTCGAGGGGAACCGAAACTTTGCCAATAAGGTATGGAACATCGGACGGTTTGTTATCAATGCTGTCAATAAGGTCGAAGAGCCCATCAAAGCTGAACCGCAGTGGACGCTCGCTGACTCGTGGATCTGGGCACGCACCAGGCAGACTGTCAACAGCGTAAACAATCTATTTGAGAACTATCAGTTTGGGGAAGCTGGTCGGCAGGTGTATGAGTTTTTGTGGAACGATTTCGCTGATTGGTATCTGGAAGCTTCGAAGCGGCAACTGATTGAAGGCGGCGACAGGGCTGCTTACACTGCGATCATCCTTGCAGATGTGCTCGGTTTGATGTTGCGCCTGCTGCATCCATTTACACCCTACGTGACTGAAGCTCTGTATGGTTACTTGAAAGAAGCTTGTGAAACCAACGAACATATCTACAACCCTGAGCGAAATTGGGAAGAGTATCTCATCGTAGCTCGTTGGCCGGAACGTATGCCACACGAGGATTGGGAAGATGGTGCAATAAAGGATTTCGAGTTGATCCAGGAAATTGTGCGCACCATCCGGAATCTGCGGTCTGAGTTCAAGATTGAACCAGGCAAAGCCATCGACACTATCCTGGTCAGTGGTGCTAAGTTTGAATTTTTACAGCAGAATAAGCATCTGCTGGTCGACTTAGCAGGACTGAACGAGGATGGTTTGAAAATCCTGACGGGAAAGCCTGAGGCTGAGGGTTTGACGGTTGTCGTCGTTGAGGACATTGAGATCTACCTTAACCTCAGCATTGGTGGTGATAGCCAGCTCGACCGCGAGCGGCTCGAGAGGGAACTTGCGGAAGCAGAAAGCCAGATCGAGAGGCTTGAAAAGTTACTCGGATCGCCGTTTGCCCAAAAAGCGCCTGAGAAGGTGGTGCAGGTTGAAAGAGAAAAACTCGAGGGTTACCGAGCCAGCGCTTTAAAACTTAGAGAGCAGTTGAATTAAGACAGAACCTCCCCGGAAAAAAACGGGGAGGTTTTTTGTTATTGCAGTCGGAGCTTCTCGAGCATGATGATGCGTTTGAGGATCGCAACCGAGACAGCGTAGGTGGAATCCATGCCAAAGTAAGAGAGACCGCCAGCACCAAGGTTCTTACCCTTGGAATAGGGCGTGTCGGAAACGTAGTGCAGGATGCCAAGGTCGAAGGGGAGCCCGTAAAGGTTAACGATTTCATCAGATGGGTGGCGTTGGGGACGGAAGAGCTCATAAATCGCCGAGAGGTAGGGTCCGGCTTCCATTTCAACGTCGGTGTAACCTTCCCGGTAGACCACATCGAGCACATTGCGGTTTTGCAGGAATGTTCCCATGACCGAGACAGCTTTTTGATTGTCCAGAACGGTGCCAAAATTGAGATTCGGGGCAATATCCGCCGCTGTGAAATTGTTATTGAAGAGGTATGTGTTGCGTGAGTGTTCATCGTAGACCACGTTAGGCAGGACTACGTCTCCCCGTACTCCATTCAGGCTGGCAGCTTTTCCCATGATATAGATGCCGAGGATCTTACAGCTGTTTTCGGCTATTTTCGTAAGCAGGTTATAGGCAGCAAAGCCGAGCGGATAGTCAATATTTAGAATGATCGCGTCACTATCCTGTAGAAACCCGAGATGGGAACTGTCGCCTGCAGGAGCCAGGCGTGGATCGATGGTGTTGGGGTTCAACTTATGAAGCTCCATCACGCTGGCTTCCACGTCGAAACTGTGAACGCTACTGAGTCGGGTGATGCCGCGTTCTTCTTCAAAGGCGATCTGCTCTGCTGCCAGAGAGCTCTCTGGATGGGCGGAAAGGTAGGCACGCATGGCATAGTAGAAAAAGTTTTCCTGGCTGGCTTTGTTGGCATCCAGCTGCATTTCTTCCCATTCAGCCTGTAATGAAGGCTCGTCTTCCTGGATGAAGTTCAGCAATTCAGCACGCTTGGTCAATGAATAGCCAGAAAGCAGGTTGGGAAGGCTATGCGTGTTCGAGGATACAAAGTAGATGGGACGCCTGGTCACAGCAGGCACCTGGGTTTCGATGTTTGTCCACCAACTCTCTGTGGCTTTGCGGTAGTCGTTGAGGGAACCACTAACGAGTTGAACCGTGAGGTCGCTTGGCTCGGAGGCTATCTTTGCTAGGTATTTATAGAAATTGTTACCCAGAACGGTGTAAAGCCTTGCGAGATCTTCCTCTTTGATCTGGAGGTGTCTCGCGAGCTGCTGAAAGCTCGCCGGGTCAGCCGGGTTGGCAGCGATGAGTAAAGCTTCTGGGAAGGTGTTAAGCAGAAAGTGGAGCTTGTTCCATTCGATCTGCAGCGTGGTTAGGGCTGGTACGACATCATCAATATCAGAGCGGGAGGCAATGTAGCACGCAAGGCACTCTGCACCGTCATAGAAACACCGCCGGCGGCGGGCTTTTGCGCTGACTTCATGCCATGTTTCGACGTCACCGTAACCGTTACTGGCAAGGTTGGCAGCAGATTGACCAAGAATGACCTTTTTGACATAAAAAATGGCTTCGGGAAGGCGCAGAAGGGCATAAAGCAGCGCAGAAATATCCGGAGAATCCTCCCGGGATTTTGTGTGCAGGGAAGAATTCATTCCCGCGTGAACCTCTTCGAGGGTGCGGATGTGGACCTCGTTGGACGAGCGCAACAAAGAGTAGATCGTGCGTAGGTAGAGGTCAATTTCTTCAGATGATCGGACAGGAACGGTTCTTTCCATTGTTGTTTGCCTTTTAGTGATAAAACGGTTTTATGAAATTCTATCACGGTGACACTTACAGGTAACCTCCCTTATAATACATGCATCAAATTGCCTTTGAACAATTAGCTGGAAGTGAGATTGTATGCTCTACCTTGTTGCAACACCAATTGGAAATTTAGGGGATATCACCTACCGCGCGATTGAGGTCCTCAAAAATGTGGATTTGATCGCTTCGGAAGATAGCCGCAAATCGAGCATCCTCTTGAACCATTACGGTATCAGTAAACCACAGACAGCGTTGAATAATTTCAACGAAAGAAAAGTCGTACCAAAACTGGTTGAGCGGCTCGAACGGGGTGAGAATATCGCTCTCATTACCAGCGCAGGCACTCCTGGCATATCCGACCCGGGTTATCTTGTGGTGCACGCAGCACTGGAAGCCGAAATCAGAGTTGAAGTGATCCCAGGACCCTCTGCCGTGATTACCGCACTCACACTGGCAGATCTACCCCTCCACAGTTTTACCTTCAAAGGTTTTCCTCCGAACAAGGAAGGTCCACGCAAGCGTTTCATCGCGATGGAAGCCGAAAATCCGCACACGTTGGTTTTTTACGAAAGCCCTTACCGCCTGGTGGCTTTTCTGAAGAATGTTTTAGAAGTCCTGGGCGACCGGAGGGCGGTGGTGGCTAACGACTTAACTAAAAAGTTTGAGCGGATTTCAAGAGGGCAATTCTCGGAGATCATTCCAATATTTGAAAACTCACCCATCAAAGGTGAGTTTGTGATTTGTGTTGCCGGGTTTGAGGAGTTAAAGACTAAAAGCCAATCGGACTGAGATCCGAAAGATCCGAATAGATATCCACACCTTCTGCCAGTTTTAGTTTATTTACGATTTTATAAGTTGCCGGGGTGAAGAGGACTTCAACCATGACCTTGAAAATGTAATTAGTCAGGGTCAACGACCAGAACAATTCACGTGCAAAAACGCCGGTTAGGGTTGCCACAGCCACAAAGATCAAGCTGTCTACGAATTCCCCAATAATGGTGCTGGAAATAGTACGAGCCCACAGAAACTTGCCTTTGGTGACAGATTTCATGAGTGCCATGATGACGGCATTCGAGAAACTGCCGAAAAGATAGCCCAGGATGCTGGAGAGCACGATCCCACCAAAACTAACACCACCCAGTACTGAATCAAAGGCAGATTGCCCCACTGTCTGCTGCCAGGTGGATTCGCCAGGCAAGAGGCGGATGAGCAGAAACATCAGGAAACTGAAAAGGAGTGCGCCAAAACCAAGCCAGATCACACGCCTGGAGCGAGAATATCCATATACCTCAGTGAGGACATCCCCAAAAATGTAAGCAAATGGGAAAAATACCGTGCCAGCGTCAAACGCCATGCGAACCTTGCCAAGAGAAAAACCCCAGTCGATTATTTTTGCTGAGGATGCAAAGTTGGAAAGGATCAGGATGACCGCAAAACTGACTGTAACGACATCCAGGTATTTAAAATTGTGACGAATTTCTTTTTGTTCCAAAATATATCTCCGTGAAGCCTGCCGCAACGGGTTATACTACAAAATGGTTATGTTGTTGTAGCTTAATAAGTATCGCACAGTTTGGAGGTTTTATGAGCCTGGTATTGGGTCTGGACGTGGGGGGAAGCACGACCAAGGTGGTAGGTTTTGAAGGTGGGGAGATGCTTGGATGCGTCATCGTGAAAGCGAGTGATCCGCTTGCCTCGGCGTACGCAGGTTTGGGGAAATTCCTGGAAACCACCGGAAAAAAGTTGCCGGAGATCGACCTGGTCATGGCAACTGGAGTTGGCGCATCTTACCTGAAGGGCAACTTACTAGATCGAAAAACCATCACAGTGAATGAATTCGAGTCTGTCGGGATTGGGGGCATTTTTTTGGCGGGCATCCCGGAAGCGATAGTGGTGAGCATGGGCACAGGCACATCCCTGGTTGAAGCCAGGGGGTCCATGGTCAGGCACATCATCGGTTCAGGGGTTGGCGGGGGCACTTTGTTGGGCTTGGCAGACAGGCTGATAAATGTTTCCGACTTTGAAACGATCGATCAGCTTTCACAAAAAGGACACCTGGAGAAGATCGACCTCACAGTGGGGGATTTGACTCAGAAGGAGATCCAGGGTTTGACGCCCAGTACCACCGCTTCTAACTTCGGGAAATTGGTGGGTTTGAGCGTACCGGAAGACATTGCCCCAGGAATCGTGAACCTCGTTTTCCAGTCGGTTGGCACGGCAGCGGTTCTCGCAGCACGAAACTGCCAGTTGAACACGATTGTGGTAACAGGTAATCTGACACGAATGCAATTTGGAAGGAAAGTTTTCGAAGCGTTTTCCAGGTTATATGGAGTCAACTTTCTCATACCTGATCAGGCGGAGTATGCAACCGCCACCGGAGCTGCCTTACAAGGTTTAAGAAACGGTTATTGAAAATAAGCTAAAATAGAACAATGCAACACTTTTTCCTCGAACCAGAATCGATACAGGATGGGGTGGTCACCTTTCCGGAAGCCATCTCCCGTCAAATCAAAAGCGTCTTGCGACTCAATCTCAAAACCGATGCTGTCATTGTGCTGGATAACTCGGGCTGGGAGTACCTGGTGCAGCTTGCAGGCAACAAAGGGCAAAACGTTATAGGTGAAATCACTGGTCAGCAACCCGGCAGACCAGAAGCGGCATCTGGTTTGCGTTTGTGCTACAGCCTGACCCGTCGGGAAAAGATGGAGACAATTCTGCAAAAGGCAACAGAAATTGGGGTAACCAGTTTCCAACCGTACATCTCCTCCCGCAGCTTGGTGCAGGATAGTCGGCAGAACAGCGCACGCCAGGAACGTTTGACCGCAATTATCCGGGAAGCCGCAGAGCAATCCATGCGCGCGAAATTGCCCGTTTTGCAGCCGGTGTTGACCTACGAGGAAATGCTGGCAGCCGCGAAAGGTTGCGGCGTCAAGCTAATCGCTTGGGAGGGGACGGCGATCGTCAGGCAGGTTTGCCCTGATATGCTTACAGTTGGTGAGAATGAAAAGCCTGAAATCGTCCTGCTGATTGGTCCTGAGGGCGGCTTTAGTTCCGATGAAGTCGCGTTAGCAGAGAAGTTTGGTTTTGACCAAATCTCCCTGGGTACCAACATCTTGCGTATGGAGACAGCCTGTATCGCTGGCTGTGCCATCATTCGCCATCTTTGTCGTTAGAAAATTCAAAAAAGCAAGTTACGGTTAGGCAAGAGGTTTCTCAGTCGGTTGGCTGAGAGTTTCCCCGCGCCAAGGTTGCGCCCAAGTTCATCCCGAACGACCACCACGGTACCCATTTTCAGTCCCTGAAAGTCTAAATTTCGCAGGTCCTGCCCTGTAAGCCAAGCTGAAATTTTGTCAGAAGGAATAGTCCAGATATTTTCTTGGAAGAGATTGCCAAATCGATTGATTAGGTCAACCGACAGGGAGATTTCGCCATGGTAAATCTTGCCAAGCGGCATTCCAAGGCTGTGAAACGGCAACGTCTGGAAGTTGAGGATATAGGCTGCCGGGACGAGGTGCAAGCTGTCGCTTCTTTGGCAAAGGATTAAACCGTTTTGACTCAGCTGAGGGATCAAGCTAATCCCATAAAGTTCCATAATCTGATTATCAAAGACCGCTAATTGTTTTGATGGGACCTGGGTTAATCCCGTCGCGCTGAACGGACGGGAAGGCGGTTGGTTGGTATCGGATGTAAAGTCAGCGACCTTGGTCAGCCGGACAGCGAAGAAGCCATTTGTCTCAAAAACATGTGGCCAAACCCGCCAGCTGTTTTCGAGAGTTGAGTTGAATGTTTGATCCTGGAAGGATGTTAGCCCGGATGCTCCTGGAGAGGAGAAGGGAATCTTATCGATCTGAAATACGTTCGGAGCGAGGTTGAGCAGGGCATTCACGACAGCTTCGTCCTCTTCAGGCGCGAGGGTACAGGTGGAATAGACTAATTCTCCGCCAATTTTGAGCGCTTTGGCGGCTGAAGTGAGCAAAGCGAGTTGGCGTTGGGCAAGCCGGCTTCGCTCGTCGGTTGTGATGGGTCGTGGGGGGTGCGAGGCAGAAACGCGCAGGCTTTCCATGCTGCAAGGGGCATCCAGCAGGATGCGGTCGAAAGTGTGGGGAAACCAGTCCCCAAAGCGTTCACCAGCATAGTTGGTAATTGCGTGATTGGCTGAGCCCCACATCTGCAAGACTGTACGCAACGCAGACAGGCGTGAGGCAGACGAGTCATTCGCGATCACAAAATCCTGGTCGAGATTGTGATCGACTAATTGAGTCGTCTTGCCGCCGGGTGAGGCTGCCATATCCAGAGCCAATTTTGGGGATGTAGATGGCGAGAAAAGTGAGACAGGCAAGATGGATGCCGCATCCTGAACATAGTAATACCCAAGCCGATGTTCGAGCGTTTGCCCTGGAGAGGTTTGGCTGGAGAGGATTTGCCTGGAGGTGGTGGAAAATGGGATTGAGGCAGTTTGCCAGCCATAACGCTGCGACCAGCTTTCAAGGCTTAGGCTTGGATCGGGCGATTTTAGTAGATTGACACGCACCGCGCTTGGTGCAGAAGTGGCAGCAGAAGTGAGAAGTTGCTGGTAATCGGTTGCCGAAAGGTAAGGTCGGTAGCGTTCGATTGCCGCCTGAATTTCGGTTGGGAGAAGCGCGTTGGATTCAGTCATGTTTCTGAATGAAGAAGATTAGCTCATCGCCTGCTATATCAATGGTGAGGCGCCACGGCTGACCTTCGATTGACTTTTCGATCAGGGTAGTGTGATAAGTTTCGAGGGAGTGATGACCTGCCAGGTCACGGCTCGGGAGGCTCACCACCAACCATTTGACTTGTAAACCCTCAAAGAGTTCACGATTGCTGCCAGGACGGCGCTTCTCCAGGCGGTGGGCTTCCTTGAAGAAGAAGGCGCAATCAGCTGCTTGGTCGGGAATTTCGGTCAGAATGTCCTGGTGAAATGCCTCGGCTTGGGCAAAGAAAAGTCGAAAGAAGGTTTGAAGAAAATCCAGGCGGGGTTGGTGAATGTCGTATGCTGAGAACTTGGTGCTTTGGGGGAGGTTCATCCAGGGTAGCCCAAGCGGATCGAGAGCACAGGCGAGGTCGTGGATTGAGCTGGGAGTCCCAATTCTTGAAAAAATCTTCTCGTAGAAGATGTCAAGGAATGGCAATCGTTCCCGGCTGGAAGCATGTCGGCGCATTCTCTCTGCGCACCAGGATTTCAGAACTTCTTGTGATGGATCCTGTTCACGCAGTTCGTGAAGAGCTTTAGATTCGGCAGGATAGTTAATGTCTTCAAGGTATGGCGCGATGATGTTGTGCAGGGATTTGCGGAAGTTCGCTTCGAGCTCCTTGCGGGAATTGCTGTGCTGACTTTCATAAGCGAGAATGTCTTGCAATGTGGCATGCGGGATTTGGAGGTCGCGATACTTGCGGGAAACCTCCACCGCCTGGATGAGCGAGTCGAAAAAAGCCTGATCGAAATTCATTTTGTTACCAGGAATGCCACTTCATTGGGAAAAGAGAATTCCTGGATTCTCCAGTCCCGACCAGCAACAAGTTGATCGAATTGCGAACGGTAAGTTTCTTCCATTCCTTTTTTACGTCCACCAAGGCTGCGCAGGGGATATGTGACCAGGACGTGCTCCGCGTTTAGACCGTCCAGAATCTTTTGAGCAAGCCCCCGTTCGATTTGCTCCATCAGGGGGAGGGTTTTCATCAACAATGCGAGCTGCACCGGTTGTTGAGGGATGGAAAAAGCGAGGTCGAGGATCGAAGTGTTACCATGCACTCCAAATAGCTCGAAATAATGCCACAGAAAGTGAACCAGCGGACTGACAACGTCACTGGCGTAGTAGGTAAAGTCATTCGCAAGCGGCATCCAGGGGATGGAGAGGGGGTTCAGCCCACAAGCAAGATCCAGAACGGATTTTACCGGGCTGATGGAAGCAAGTGTGGTCTGGAAGAAAGTCGGCAAAACCTCAATGCGCTCGGAGGTGGAAGCGTGCAAGCACATCATCTGAAGGCTTGTTGCTTTCAATTCTATTTGGTTGTTTGGGATCAAGGATTTAAAATTATCCAACCACTGCGCATAGTCTATTTTTGGGGCAAGGAACGCACCAGTCAGTTGGTGGAGGCGCGTGCGAGCGGACTGAATAATATCCTGCTTACTCTTATACTTTTTTGCTTCTTCCGTGGTGACACGCGCAACAAGCGTGCCTGCCAGTTGGGCATACTTTGGGGGATGACTAACCTGATCGATCAAATCCTGGTTGTTTTCGATTTCAGGCATTCGGATTCTTCAGCCTTTCGATCAGCCGGGTCATGAAGCGCAGGTTGTGTTTGGTGGCGAGGCGCATATAAGACGATTCGCGCATGCGATAAAGGTGGAAAAGGTAGCCCATGGAGTAATCCCGGCAGCATTCACAGTCGCAATCCACTGAAATTGGACCCGCATCACGGAAATTATCTTCGGTGTTGATGTAACGGAATTTCAGCCAACGACCATCTGGTGTGAGAGTGGGGTTTGCTTCGGACCAGGTGTAGAGCCGCCCATGCCGCGCATCCCGGGTGGGCAAAGCGCAATCGAACATCTCGTAACCCAGTTTGAAACTGGTGACGATCCCGGCTGGATGACCAATCCCAAGCGCGTGGATGGGAAATTCCAGTGGAATAAGCGAGCGGGTGTACTCAAGAATATCCGTGATCAGGTTGGAGTCCTCATCCAATGGCCAGCCACCAAAACCAAAACCATCGAAACCAATCTCAAGCAAGCCTTCAGCACAGCGGCGGCGCAAATCCAATTCAGCTCCACCCTGGATAACCCCAAAAAGCAAAGGGCGTTCAGTTTCGGACCACTTTCGGGATTTGAGTTGCGTCTGATAACTTGCCTTTGCCCTGGCTGCCCAGGCAAGCGTGCGGGTGACCGAAGCTTCCTGTTCAGCACGACTTGCAGTCACATGGGTGCAATCATCCAGGCAGACCAGGATGTCCGAGCCGTAGCTCATTTGAAGTTGAATGCTTTTTTCAGGAGTTAAAAGTAATTTCCTGGAAGAGCCTTCCGGGAAAAAAACAATCCCTTTTTCGGTCAGGCTTCCAAATTTTGCGTTTTGTCGAATGAGAGAGTAGGCTTGAAATCCGCCCGAGTCGGTCATGATGAGCCCGTTCCAAGCTGCCATTTCGTGCAGACCACCAAGGGTTGAAATAAGCGAAGAACCCGGTTTTTGCATCAAATGAAACGCGTTCATCATCAGGATAGGCAAACCAACTTCACGCAGGTCGGTGGTCGTCAGGCTACGCACATAACCATAGGTTGCATCCGGCATGAAAACAGGCAAATCCAGGGTTTGCCAACGCACTTGGAGTGACCTGACGGGACTCAAAATCTCCTCCGTTGAGGTCGATCGAGGATCAGGATGAATTCCGCTTTTCTGCCCTGAACTTGTGCCTGCACATCCTGGACGCTCCCGAGGTAGGTGGCTTCAGATTGAAAGGTTAGATCAAGCGCGAGGAAGATCTGTTGTTGCCGACCAAAAGTTTGACTCACTTCATCCAAAAGCTTAACCAAGCGATAAGGGGTGTCCATCAGGATAATGGGAGAGTCAGAAATCTTGTGTTTTTGAAGCACAGCCGACCGTTGCTCGGTTTTGGGGGGTAAGAATCCAAGAAAAGTGAAGTTTTCCATGTCAAAAGGGCAGAGTGAGAGCGCCGCCATCAGAGATGAGGCTCCTGGGATTGGCGTTACTCTTATGCGCATCTCTGCCATTAACTTGAGCAGCTGCTTGCCGGGGTCGGAAAAAACAGGCGTCCCACAATCCGATATCAACGCCATGCTCTTGCCATTCATCAGATCGATCAAGATCTGTTGGATCATATCGCTCTCGTTGTGTTCATTGAGCTCTATTAACGGCTTGCCGGAAATGTCCAACTGTTTCAGCAGGCGTGAGCCGTCTTTACGTTCCTCGCAAATTACCGCATCCACTGACCTCAGCGTTTCAATCGCCCTCAAGGTGATATCCAGTGGGTTGCCGATTGGTGTTGCGACAATGAATAACTTTCCAAATTGTTTAGGGTCTGTCATAATCCTTCTCTGATCTGTCCTAAGATTATAAAGCATTGGAAATACCTGTTTCAAACAGCTTGCTATCTTTTTCTGGGGAAACCTTCCTGGAATACTAATTGGATGGCGTTAATTCACGGAAATAAGCATGCACGGTTTGTGGCATAATAGGGGGGATTAATCTGGAGCGACATGAAAAAACTAAGCAAACTATCTAAAGTGTCTTTATTACTCGCGGTCCTGTTTGGGATCGACAAAATCCTTGGCGTTGCACGTCAAATGATTATTTCGCGCCAATTTGGGCTTTCAGCCGAATTGGATGTGTTTAATGCGGCAAATAACCTGCCAGATATGCTCTTCATGTTAATCTCAGGCGGAGCTTTGGCAATTGCCTTCATTCCAGTTCTGACTGAGGTGCTGACCAAAGAGGGACGAACCAAAGCCTGGGATCTCTTCTCGAACATCCTGAATATCGCATTTTTATTGACTGCGATAGCCGCAATCGTGATCGGGATTTTCGCTCGACCTTTGGTGACGAGCCAGCTTGGTATTGCGCCTGGTTTCACCGAAGCCCAGACTGTGGATACCGTTAGGCTCTTGCGGTTAAACCTGATCTCGACGCTGATTTTTTCATTGAGCGGTTTGGCAATGGCTGGGCTGCAAGCTAACCAACATTTCCTCCTGCCGGCCCTGGCTCCTATCCTATATGATGTCGGTCAGATATTTGGCGCGCTTGTTTTAGCTCCGACGGAACCGCTGAAATTCGGACCCATAAGTTTGCCAGCCATGGGTTTTGGCGTGGACGGGCTGGTTTACGGTGTGATTGTCGGGGCACTGTTACATTTGTTAATCCAGGTGCCAGGTCTCATAAAATACCAGTTTCGCTGGCGACCACGGGTTGATTTCAAAGACCCCAATACGCGCAAAGTTTTGCGCCTGATGGGTCCCCGTCTGTTGAGCATGCTTTTCATTCAATTGATTTTCCTGGCACAGGATAATCTTGGTTCGCGCCTGCCAGAAGGCTCCGTTTCTGCCCTGACTTATGGTTGGTGGATCATGCAGGTCCCACAAACCCTGATCGGCACATCGATAGCGACGGCAATCCTGCCGACCCTATCAGAGATGTTTAGCAACCAGCAATTTGATGCAATGAAGCTGAAGATCGAGCGGGCAGCGAAAGTGATGCTCACTCTGACTGTTCCAGTAGCCATTATCGCCGGCATGGTCTTACTGCCGTTGGTCCGCCTCTTGCTCGGACTGGAAGAGTCTGGAACCATGCGGGTTGTGAACGCCAGCCAGGTGTTCCTGTTGGGAATTGTTGGACACTCGCTGGTAGAGCTATTTGTGCGCTCTTTTTACTCGCTACAGAAACCCCGTGTCCCACTTCTGGGCTCAGCATTCACACTCGTCGTTTTTGTAATTTTGGGGATTACGCTTTCACCCGTGCTTGATGCGGTTGGGATTGCCTCGGCAAACACGATTGCTTACACGCTCCAGGCGATTCTGCTATTTGTGCTGCTAAGTAAGGTCATGCCCGGTGGATTAAAGCTGGGAAGCCCAATACTAAAGAGCTTGTTAGCCGCTGCCCTTGGAGGAGCTGCAGCCTATGCTATTGTGAACTGGGCACCCGGCGTGTCTGGCAGCTTGATTGGAGCCGTTTTGGCGTTTGGTGTGGGTATCCTCCTGGCTGCTTTGGTGATGCGAAAGGATCTGCGCGAGATCGCAGAGCTTTAAGAAAAGGTATAATCTGATTCTATGATCGACAACGAATTTGATAAAAAAGACCTCAATGAGATACCGTCGGCTGAAGAAATGCCGATAACTGGAATAACAGAAAGCCAAGCAACCAGCATTGAACCGAAGCTGGAAAGCCAACATACTGTCACGACTGATGGCAAACCTGAGAAAAAGCGGCGCAGTAAATGGGTCTGGCTTGGTGTGTTGTTATTTGTGCTTTTCATCGCAGCGGGAGTGTTTTTTGGCTATCGCAATGGGGTGCAAAGGCGGGTTTCCAACGAGAAAGCGCTCCTGATGGAGCAAATTTCATTACAACTGGAGTGGACATACAAAGATATGGATGCCGGGCGATACGAAAATGCAAAAGCACGCCTGGAATACATCATCGATAAGTATCCGGAATTTCCGGGGGTAGCTGACCTGATGGCTCAGGTCATTGGCAAAATGAACGAACCTGTTGCCACACCGACCCAGGTAGCGATTGCCACCCAGGAACCTGGTGTGACGGTCACGCCGGATCTGCGCGGCGCGGAAGAGAAGTTCACCACGTTATCACAACACATCTCAAACCAGGAATGGGATCTGGCTGTGCAGACAGTGCAATCTTTGAAAGAAAGTAATTTTGATTATCGAACCATCGAAGTTGATGGGTTGTATTTTATTGCCTTGCGAAATCGCGGGATTCAGCGGATTTGGGCTGGCGAATTGGAACAGGGCATGTATGATCTTTCCGTCGCAGCTGAACTGGGAGCGCTCGACTCGCAGGCTGCGGGTGCTGAAAGCTGGGCAACAACCTATCTGACTGGTGCAAGTTATTGGGATGTGAATTGGCCAGGGGCGGTCGAAATCTTTGGCCAGCTTTATGCCCAGATGCCTTATTTCTCAGATTCGACTGGCATGACGACTGCTGAAAGATACCGGATAGCACTTTACCGTCTGGGTGATCAATTTGCGGCGCAGGGAGATTACTGTACCGCCAGTTCATATTACAACCAATCGCTGGCAGTTGGAGTAAACCTTGACATCCAGGTGACAGCGACTGCCTACGCGGAAGCTTGCGCAAGCCCCGTCACCACGCCTGAACCCCCCCAGGAAGCAACCCCAATACCCCCAGATCCGACGGAAAATCCTCAGCCCACAGTGGAACCGACTGCCACACCGTAAAATATGACCTCCAGAAATGGAGGTTATTTTTTGATTTGCTCCCCGATTATGTCGTATTCGGTGGTGTTGGTGACTCGGATGGTTACAAGGTCGCCTTCCTGGGCAATGCCTGTCGCGATGGCTAACCCGTCGATTTCTGGCGCGTCACGGTATGTGCGCCCAACCAGCAACCGCTCTTCAGGGTTGACGCCTTCCACCAACATACTCAGCGTTTCGCCTTGTAGTTTCTTGAGCCTGGAAAGGGAGATTCCAGACTGAAGTTCCATTAGATCTGCCTTTCGTGCTTCCTTGACGTCCGCAGGGATTGGATCTCCGAGCTCAAATGAAGTAGTGTCCATTTCTGGTGAATAGGTGAAGACTCCCAGATGATCGAATTGCATATCCCGAACGAAATCACGGAGAATTTCGAAGCTTTTTTGGCTTTCGTTGGGGTAACCGACAATCATCGTTGTGCGGACAACCAGGTTGGGAATTTGCCGGCGCATTTTGGCGAGAGTATTGGTGACCCATTCCATGTTCGAAGGGCGTGACATGGCTTTGAGCACAGTTGGATCTGCATGTTGAAGGGGCATGTCGAGGTAAGGCAGGAGCTGGTTATTGCCAGCCATCAAATCAATCAGTCGGTCCGTGACCATCCCAGGGTAGGTATACAGAAGCCTTACCCAAGGCACTTGCGGGATTAATGGCAGCAATTCGGTCAAGAGATCTGCCAGCGTGTCGCTTTCACCTCGGTCAAGCCCGTATGCGGTAACATCCTGGGCGATCAGATTGATCTCCTTCACCCCGGCATCTTGAAGTGAGAGGGCATCGCGGATAACTGCTCCTCTTGGGCGGCTCACCAGTGGTCCTTTGATCAGGGGTATGGCACAAAAAGCACAGGTGCGGTGACAACCATCCGCAATTTTGAGATAGCTGCTGCCTCCCTGGATGATGGTGTTGGACAGGTTTTCGTCCACCATGAGTTCTGTATAAGCCGCCAGCGTGTTGTGTTTTGTTTTACCAGACTCTGAGAGCTCTTCAAGCAGCAGTAAAACATCTTTTAGATTTCTTGTGCCCACCAAGCCATCCAAAGATGGGAATTGCTGATACAACTCGGCATTTAAGCGCTGTGAGAGGCAACCGCTGGCGATGACAAATTGACCTTTGCGGCGATTTTTTATTGCGTCAGCAATAATTTCCTGCGATTCAACCCGGGCATCATGAATAAAGCCGCAAGTGTTGATAATGATAAATTTGGCTTCGCGCATCGAGTAGGCAGGCTTGTAACCTGCTGATGTAAGGATCTGGCTGATGACGTTGGAATCAACCAGATTTTTTGCGCAACCGAGATTGACGATGTAGATACTGTTACTTTGAATGGGGGACAATGGAGGGCGCTCCGATCAAGGTGTTGGGGTAGGCTGAAGGTCTGGAGAAACGATCGGCAACTCCTGCATGCCTTCAATGGTAAAAATAATGCGCGCGGCTGAGCCAAGGCGTTCGCTTAGGGGTTCAAGCCGGGTTTGATTGTGCATGATCTCCAGCGCGATGATGTTTCCGGTTTCAAGTTCCAGAGACTCCTTCGCCGTGAAAGATTGCACCTCGCCATCCGTCAGCCTGCCCTCAAACGTAACCTTGCCATCGCTTGTGATCCGCAACCAGACGTTCTGGCGTGCCAACAAGACTACCTCGATCGGCTGATCGGAGATGACACCGGTGAAAAACGGTGTGACTGTCGGAAGGGTGATCTCAGTTTGATCTGTGGTTGGTTCGAGAGCGGTCGGTGAAGGCTCTGTTGGTTCATTCAGGAGCATTTCAGCCACGGCGGGAAGCGTGCCGGTGGCTTGGGGAGCTTGTGTGGCTTCGGACATGCGGGCGATACCCCAGATTAGAAAACCCAGGATCCCAAGAATTAGCAGTGTGCCAAAAAAAAGATCCAGTGTGAACAACCTTTTGAGGGAGACTAAAATGGGCGGCAAGACTTTGCCCGGTTTTCGCTGACGCCGTTTTATTGTGTTGCTCTCGAGGCGACGCTTCTGGAGTGCGTCCGCGTAACGGATCATGATTGATTCCACATCCAGGTTCAAGAACCGCGCGTAGGTCTGCAGGAGACCTTTGTATTGCATTGGATTAGGCATCGCGTTGAGGTCACCACGTTCGAGGACCTGTATTTGAGTTTTGGGAATGTGGATCTGTTCCTGAATAACATCCCAACCAATGTTCAGGTATCGACGCCTGGCAGAAAGCTCGCGACCAATCATTTCGAGCAGCCTGGTGGACTCCAACGATGCAGGAGCCTCCTCCGAGCTTGCGACTACGGTTTCTGGCTTTGTTTCCTTGGCATTGAATCTATCAGGCTCAAGTCTTGGTTCCGGAGCAGTGAATTGCTCGTTTATTGGCTGGCGCTCAGGCTTTGTTTGGATCGGTTCTGGCAACGATGCGGGTGGCGGCGTGACTGCAATATCAGGCTCTATATTTGCCGCACCCAGATATTGAGCATAAAGCCTGAGAAAACCTTTGGTTTGGGTTGAGGAACTTAATTCAGAATATGCATCATCCTCGAGATCTTGCAGGATTGAGAGGCGGATACGAGTGTCACTGGCGACTTGTTCCAGCGGGATGTTTCGTCCCTCGCGGATCTTTTTTAGTTCCGAACCTTTGAAATCTTGCATGTCGTGATTGTAACAAAAAACCGACCTGCCAGAAGAAGCAGGTCGGTACCCTTGTTCATCAATCTTACTGCCTATGCTTCTGCAGTTTCTTCTTCGACTGGGATGACCTCAGCTACGATTTCGCGGACTGGTTCTGGAACGATGACAGGTTCAGCCACGACCGCTTTGCGCACTTCGCCTTCGCGGTGGATGATCACCTTTATTTCAGGAACGAGATCAAGTGTCAGGTTCACGGGGATGTCGTATTCGCCAATGTTACGAATGGGTTCCATGACCAGTTGATGCCGAACGATTTCGATGTCTTTCATCTCTTTGAGTTTGTCAATGATCATCTGTGCAGAGACAGAACCATAGAGTTTGCCCGTTTCACCGGCTTTGACGGGGAAGCGGAGCTCGAGACCCTGGATGATATCCGCTACACCTTTGAGCTCGTTGTTAAGCACAGCGCGGCGTTCGGAAGCTTTCTTGCCGATGGACTCAGCCATCTTGATGGAATTGGGGGTGGCGGGGATGGCAAAACCCTGGGGGATCAGGAAGTTGCGTCCGTAACCATTGGCGACCTTCTTAACATCGCCAGCACGACCTAATTTGTAGACGTCTTTGAGAAGTAGTACTTTCATGTTCAAGCCCTTTCTGACTTTGAATAGTTATTTTCGGATGAAGGGTACAACACCCGAGCCGAAGAATATTACCACGTTTCCAAATTTTGTGAAGAGGTAATTTGACGATTTTTCGTCGTAATTTTTAGCATGCAAAGTGTATTCTTGCCAATTTTGGATGCCTATAGGATATACTTAGCCCGTTGGTCACATTCCTAAACGATGAGGAGAGAGATGACGGAACAGAAAAAATACGAGAACTGGCAGGAGAAACTCTATAAACCTGCTATCACTAAATTCCCCGAGAGAAAAGCAGAATTCACAACCGATTCAGGCATCACACTCCAGCCTGTCATCCCACCTTCGGAGATTCCAGCGGATCGGGAAGCAAGCCTGGGATATCCGGGTGAATTTCCATATACGCGTGGTGTTCAGCCCACGATGTACCGCGGGCGGCATTGGACGATGCGGCAGTATGCCGGCTATTCCAGTGCATCCGAATCGAACAAGCGCTATCGCTTTTTACTCGAACAAGGTCAGACCGGTCTTTCAGTGGCGTTTGATCTGCCAACGCAGATCGGCTACGACGCGGATGACCCAATCGCGCTGGGTGAAGTGGGTAAAGTCGGGGTGTCGATTTCGTCCATCAGAGACATGGAAACTCTATTCACTGAGATTCCGCTTGATAAGGTGTCGACAAGCATGACGATTAACGCGCCTGCGGCAGTGCTCCTGGCAATGTACATCGCCGTGGCAAAGAAACAGGGTGTACCTCCTTCGGCTTTGCGTGGGACCATTCAGAATGACATCCTGAAGGAATACATTGCTCGCGGGACTTACATTTTCCCGCCAACACCGAGCATGCGCCTGATCACGGACATATTCCAATTCTGCCAAACCGATGTGCCAAATTGGAATACCATCAGCATTTCAGGCTATCACATCCGCGAAGCTGGCTCGACCGCAGTCCAGGAGGTAGCTTTCACCCTGGCGAATGCGATTGCCTATATTGAAGCAGCGATCAAAACCGGCATGGATGTGGACACATTTGCATCCCAGCTTTCATTCTTCTTCAACTCTCACAACAATTTCCTTGAAGAAATTGCCAAATTCCGTGCCGCTCGCAGGCTCTACGCGAAGATCATGAAAGATCGTTTCGGTGCTAAGCTGGAGAATTCACAGAAATTGCGTTTTCACACGCAAACTGCCGGATCTACCCTGACCGCAAGGCAGCCTGAGAACAATGTCGTGCGAGTTACGCTGCAGGCATTGGCAGCAGTTTTGGGTGGGACGCAATCGCTTCATACCAACAGCATGGATGAAGCCCTTTGGCTGCCTACACAAAAATCGGTGCAGGTGGCTCTGCGCACGCAGCAAATTATCGGTTATGAGTCTGGGGTGGCAGATACGATCGACCCCCTGGCTGGATCTTACATGGTTGAGTACCTGACTGATGAGATCGAGAAAAAGGCGGCTGAATACTTACAAAAAATCGATGAGATGGGTGGAGCCCTGAAGGCAATTGAGAATGGGTTCATCCAGGGTGAGATACAGAATGCCGCTTTTGCAGCACAGCGGCGTCTTGAAAACCGGGAAGATATTGTGGTTGGTGTCAACAAGTTCACCGTCGACGAAAAAATCGAGCTCGAATCTCTAAAAATCAATCCAAAAATTGAGTCCGAACAGCGAGACCGCCTGGCTGCCTTGAGGGCTGGCAGGGATAATGTTCTGGTTGAAGCGCTGCTTGAAAGGCTTGAGAACGCGGCGCGTGGTGATGAAAACATGATGCCAATTATCATTG
This sequence comes from uncultured Anaerolineaceae bacterium, assembly GCA_964409045.1. GTDB lineage: Bacteria > Chloroflexota > Anaerolineae > Anaerolineales > Anaerolineaceae > Mesolinea. The sequence continues at coordinate 46,205 of CAYPBU010000001.1, forward strand.
AGTGCGTGGAAAATGATCTGACCTTAGGCGAGATTTGCGGCAGATTGCGAGAGATCTGGGGCGAGTATCGCGCGCCTAGTTTCCTTTAAGGAGAATGAATGAGCCAAATTAAGAAAATCAACCATGTCGCGATCGTCGTCAAAGATATTGACGAGTCGCTTAAGTTTTGGTCAACAGCCCTTGGGCTCGAGCTGCACCACGTGGAGGAAGTTCCCTCACAGGCATCCAAGGTAGCTTTTATTCCGGTCGGAGAGAGTGAGATTGAGTTGGTGCAGCCTACTACAGAAGAATCTGGCATGGCTGCTTACCTCGAAAAACGGGGTGAGGGGCTACACCACCTTTGCATTGAGGTGGACGATATTGAGGCTAAAATGCAAGAGTTAAAGGATGCCGGAGTGCGGTTAATCAATAACGTGCCACAAGTGCTTCCCGGTCGCAAAATGGCTTTCATCCATCCAAAAGCTGCCAGCGGCGTGCTTGTGGAGCTTTACGAGATCACTGCTGAGGAGTAATCTTTGCGGTTTGGTGCGGTTCAGCCCAACGGAGAAAAGGAACAACAATGATCATTACGAACGGAAAAATTGTAACCTGGGGTGACCCCAACGAAATCTTGGAAGGTGAATCGCTCCTTATTCAGGATGGCTTGATCCAGGAGATTGGGAATGAAGCAGGGCTTAAGGCTGCCCATCCAGGTGAAGAAATTGTGGATGCGCAAGGGCAGATGGTGATGCCCGGTTTGATCTGCGCGCACACTCATTTTTACGGCGCGTTCTCACGTGGCATGGCAATTCCGGGAGAACCCTCACGCAATTTCCAGGAGATCCTTGCAAATCTATGGTGGAAGCTCGATAAAGGGCTCGACGAAGATGGCGTCAAGTATTCCGCGCTTGCTTTGCTGGCTGATGCCACCAGGTATGGCTGCACAACCCTTTTTGACCATCACGCCTCTCCGAATTGCATCGATGGGTCACTGGACATTGAAGCTGAAGCCGTAATCGAATCTGGCTTGCGGGCTTCGCTCTGCTATGAGGTGACTGATCGCGATGGTGAAGAAAAAGCCCTGGCTGGGATTAGGGAGAACGGTCGGTTCATTAGCGGCGTAAAAGCTGGTAAATACAGCCCGATGATGAGAGCCCACTTCGGTTTACATGCCAGTCTGACGGTTAGCGATGAGACACTCGAAAAGTGTTTGGTAGAGAACGACGGTCGGGTAGGATTTCACGTCCACGCGGCAGAAGGGATCGTTGACCAGGAGGACTCGCTGACAAAATACGGCAAACGCGTGGTGGAGCGATTTGCTGATGCAGGCGTCCTGGGTGAGAACGCGATCCTGGCGCATGGAGTGCACGTCAGCCCGCACGAAATTGATTTGCTGGCGCAAAGCGGCACATGGCTTTCGCACCAACCACGGTCGAACATGAATAACGCTGTGGGTGTGGCACCTGTTGAGGAGATGCTCAAGCAGGGTGTGAAGGTCTGCCTGGGAAATGACGGATTTTCTAATGCTATGTGGCAGGAGTGGTTCTTTGCATACTTGATCCAAAAAGACCAACAAGCCGACCCGAGGGCGATGAATGGATACGACGTCATCAAGATCGCAGTCGAGAACAATTCGAGGCTTGCCACCCAAACTTGGGATGGCTTGCGCATAGGCAAGATAGAGAAAGGTGCTGCGGCGGATTTAATTCTGGTGGATTATCATCCAATCACCCCACTGCACGCTGGTAACTTACCCTGGCATATACTGTTTGGCTTCTGGGACGGAATGGTGACCAGTACGATGGCTGGCGGGAAATTCTTGATGAAGAATCGCGAGCTGCTCTGGTTGGATGAAGCTGAAATTGCTGCAAAAGCGCAACAAGCAGCCATCCGATGTTGGAACAAAGTTAATTCATAATTGAGGAGAGATTAAGATGGCATACACAATCGGAATAATCGGGGGAACCGGACGCGAAGGTCGCGGGCTGGGTTACCGCTGGGCAAAAGCCGGGCACAAAATTATTATCGGATCGCGCAGCGAAGATAAAGCCATGGTAGCGGTGGAGGAACTGAAAGAAAGGCTGCACGGTGAAGGCGATATTAGCGGAACCACGAACGACAAAGCTGTGCTGGCATGTGATATTGCCGTTTTAACTGTTCCTTTCGCAGCGCACCGACCTACTCTTGAAGGTTTGCGGGACGAACTGCAGGGAAAAATCATGATCGATGTGGCAGTGCCGCTGGTACCTCCAAAAGTGACACGCGTGCAAATGCCCGAAGAAGGCAGTGCCGCACAACAAGCTCAGGCTATCCTGGGTGACGACGTAAAAGTGGTGGCGGCCTTTCAGACGATTGCTTTCGAGCACTTGCTGTCTGATGAGGAGATCGAGTGCGACGTCCTTGTTGCTGGTGGCGATAAAGCGGCCCGCGAAATTGTCATTGCCCTGGCAGAGGATATTGGGCTCAAAGCCTGGGATGCAGGTGTTATTCAGAATGCGGTGGTTGTGGAAGGCCTGACCTCCATCCTGATCGGTTTGAATATGAAGTACAAGGTTCCTTCATCCGGTATCCGAATTACGGGCATCAATGACGCTACCTAAGCAATTAACATATTTTGCCTTGCAGGGTATTCCTCAGGTAAAGCCTGGAGAGAACCTGCCAGAAATCATTTACTCAGCCGTCCAGGAAAATGGGCTTTATTTGCAAGAAGGAGATATTCTGATTCTTGCACAAAAAATTGTCTCAAAATCCGAAGATCGGCTGGTAAACCTGACGACCGTAAAGCCGTCCCAAAGGGCGATTGAACTGGCGGAATATCTCGGTAAAAAACCTGAATTGGTGGAGTTGATCCTGCAGGAGAGCAACGAGGTTGTTCGTACCCGACCAGGAACTATCATCGTTGAACACAAATCGGGCTTTATTTGTGCCAATGCCGGGATTGATCATTCCAACGTGAGAGGCAGTTGGGGGAACGACGAAGATTGGGTCTTGCTCCTGCCGGAGGATTCCGACCTCTCTGCGGCGATGATCCGCGCAGAACTGGAGGTGTTGAGTGGAGTGAGATTGGGAGTGGTCATCATCGATTCGCATGGTCGAGCCTGGCGCAATGGTGTACTTGGTACGACGATTGGTGCGTCGGGTCTTCCTGCGCTGCTCGATATGCGCGGTGAGGAAGATATGTATCACTACAAACTCCGGGTCACCACGATCGCCACAGCCGATGAATTGGCAGCAGGTGGCTCACTGATGATGGGGCAGGCAGGCGAAGGCACACCAGTCGTGTTGGCCAGAGGTTTCCCATATCCACTCAGGGAAGGCAATGCCCAGGAGCTGATCAGAAAGAAGGAGAACGACCTCTTCCGATGATCCCTAAGTTTGAGGACGCATATAGGAATCTCAAAGTGACCGCACTGGCTGGCGGTGTTGGGGGTGCAAAACTGCTGGTTGGTCTGGATAAGGTGCTGCAGCCTGGTAAGTTGACTGCGATTGTCAATACTGGTGATGACTTCACCCATTTTGGGCTGCATATTTCTCCTGATCTTGATTCCGTTTGTTACGCGCTGGCTGGGCTGGCAGATCCGCTGCATGGATGGGGACGCAAGGACGAAAGCTGGCAGGTGCTGGAGGAATTGAGGCGAATTGGCGCACCGGATTGGTTTGCACTGGGTGACAAAGACCTGGCATGGCACCTGGAGCGTCGGCGGTTATTGGATGCGGGTGAAATCCTGACCCAGGTAACCGATCGTTTTTGTAAAACCAATGCCATAAAGTCTCAGGTTTTACCTATGTGTGACGAAGCAGCCCCAACTCTCATCAAGACCAGAGAAGGGGAGTGGCTTGGTTTCCAGGATTATTTTGTACGGCTGAAATGCCAGCCCGAAGTAGCTGAAATCGCTTTGTTGGGAAATAGAGAAATTGATGCAAGTTACTCGGTAATCCACGCTTTGCAAACAGCAGACCTGGTTGTTTTGACTCCTTCAAACCCCTGGGTGAGCATCGATCCGATTTTGGCTTTGAAAGGCGTACGAGATATCCTGCTTGAGAAGTCAGTTATGGCAGTCTCTCCGATCATCCAAGGAAGCGCCCTAAAGGGTCCTGCGGCGAATATGTTCAATGACCTTGGCATCCAACCATCAGCCCTGGCTGTCCGGCGGCATTACGAAGATTTCTTGGACGGGTTTATTTGTGACAATCTTGATGCCCAAAATTCCGAAAGCTGGGAAGCGTCGGCTATAATCAATGAATCTTGCCAGACGATTATGAAAGACGAAACGGACAAAATTAATTTAGCAGAAGCGGTCATCTCACTTGGAGTGAGGATCCTCGAAGGCAGATGATAACGTGGGCTGTCTTACCTGTTAAAAAGTATTCCATTGGCAAATCACGGCTGAGAGGATTGTTTTCTGAAGCAGAACTGGCAGATCTCAATCGACAGTTGTTTGAAAGCACTTTTACAAAAATACAAGATGTACCAGCGATTGACGAAATACTGGTGGTCTCACGGGAAGAACATGCCCTGGCGTGGTGCGAAACCCACGGAGGATTGGCACTCCTGGAAGATGAGCCCAGCACCCTTAACTCTGCGATCACACAAGCCCAGGAGACCATCCTCCGCAACGGAAGCGGTCGGGTCATGATCCTACCCAGTGATCTGCCTCTTATGACCTCCAATGATTTGAGCAAATTAATCTGCCTGGCAGAAGGTGAACGAAAACTGGCGATCGTACCTGATCACTACCAAACTGGCACAAATGCGTTAGTTATGAGCGAACCGCAATTAATTGAACCTCGGTTTGGTTCTGGTTCTTATCGCAAGCACACCAGGCAGGCCTTGGATAAAAATGCGCAATTGGTCGTCTACTTGAATGAAAACATCCAGTGGGATCTTGATACCTCACTGGAGTTATGTCGTATCATTAACACACAACCCGAAATCACTCTATTGAGCCAACTTAGAAAGGAAACCTCACCATGACCCAAAAATACGCTCTCTATCTGCAAGACGCACACGATCTTCGCGACGGACTGGACATCGCCCGTTACGCAGAAGCAAAAGGAATTGACGGCATTTGGCAAGCTGAAAGCCGCCTGGTGCGTGATGCAATCGTTCCAATGGCTGCCTATGCAGCCGTGACGGATCGGATCAAGATAGGCTCGGCTGTTATCAATAACTGGACGCGAAATATTGGTCTACTGGCTTCCACGTTCCTCACCCTGGATGACCTGGCGCCAAACCGCATCATCTGTGGTATCGGCGCATGGTGGGATCCGTTGGCAAAGAACGTCGGCATCGATCGCACCAAGCCCCTCAAGGCGATGGAGGAAACAATTATCATCTTGCGACGATTGCTTAATATGGAACGTGTCACTTTTGAAGGCGAGTTCCATCAGGTGCATGAGATCGAACTGGATGTTGTTCATGGTCGTCGTGAACCCCGAAATGTACCGATCTACATCGGAGCTACAGGCGGAAAAATGATCGAAATGACCGGTAGGATAGCGGACGGTATCGTCATGAACTACTGTGTCCCCGTGGAGTACAACGACGAAGCGATCGAACAACTGGAAAAGGGCTTGAAAGCTTCAGGTCGAAAACTGGAAGATTTTGATCGTCCGCAGTTGATCGTCTGTTCGGTTGACGAGGACCATGATGTGGCAATTGACAGCACCCGTGAACTGCTCACGCAGTATCTGGCGCAGCAGCCCCATATCGCCAAGGCTTCCGGTGTCTCGATGGATGTGGTAGAGAAAATCCAGGCGATTCTTGGTTGGCCCGCCACCCATGAACAAATCCAGGCAGCCAAGCACTTGGTGCCAGAGGATCTGATCCATCGCATCACAGCCAGCGGCACGCCGGCTGAGGCAAAGGCGAAGGTCCAGGAATATATTAACCACGGCTGCACGACTCCGATCCTTTATGGCGTTGGCGGCAATACCAAGCTGCTGATTGATACATTCGCTTCAGGGGATTAATGCAGCAATTGCCAAGCAGTCGGGGTTGCTATGTCTGCGGTCGGGAAAACTCGGTATCGCTGGGCATGACGTTTTTCTTGCATGAGAACGGCGAAGTAACCTCGGAAGTAGTGGTTTCGGAATCCTACGCTGGTTACCCCGGCATGGTACATGGCGGCAATATTGCCGCCATGATGGATGAAGCTGCGGGGCGGGCTGCAACAGGTGATGATCCCAATCGCTTTGCAGTGACAAGCCAGTTGACTGTCAAATTCAGGCAGCCCGTGCCGACCAATCAAACCCTTTTGGTGACTGGCAGGTTGATAAAAAAACGTGGAAAAGTTTCCCAGGCATATGGCGAGATCCGCAACCAAGAAGGTCAACTTCTGGCAGAGGCAGACGCGATATTTGTTGAAATTGCCGAAGACTTTACCACAGGGACAGACCCGGATTTAATGGGTTGGAAGGTGTATCAAGATGAATAAATCTGAACTTACTTATGCCCGTCCAGTTACTTGGGATGAGCTTGAAGATCTGCAAAAGGAGTTCCTGGGTCAGATTATGTATCTGATTGGCGGGGATTATCACCCTAAGGTCAAAGATGGCACGTCCATTTTGATCGACTTGCAGGAGCTTGAACTCGACCAGGTAGAATTTGTCGACAACGCAATCGTGCTTGGCGGGTCTGTCACCCTGCAGCAGCTCGAAGATGCACTTGGATCAGCTGATCTGTGTGAAGCGATTTCTATTGAGGCGGGTGTCAACTTGCGCAACAGTCTGAGTCTGACTAACTATGTAAGAGCCAGTCACGGACGATCGGCTGTGCAGCTCTGCCTGAATGCCCTGGAAACCGAATACCAGCTTTCCGGAAACGTGGAAGTCGAAAAGTATTCGCCAACCTTGAAAACCAAACTGGCAGACAGCTTCATTGAAGCGATTCGGATCACCGACCCAGTTTCCCTGGCATTCGTTTCTGTGGCAAGAAGCCCCAAGGATCAGCCAGTGGTTGCCGTGGCAGCATCAAAACGCTCTGATGACCGAATTCACTTGGCTTGTGGTGGGTCGGAGGCAATGTGGGCTGAGTTTGACCTGAATTCCAGTGAGGATGATGGTCAAGCCACAATCCGGCAGATCTATAAGAATATCAGTGATAAATGGGCAGGCGCAGAATACCGGCAGGACGTCGCTGCGGTTTTGCTTTCAAGATGCCTGCAAAAGCTTGCGAAGGACTCTTCTATGAAGGAGGAATTATGAAAATTTACCTCCTGATCAATGACAGGACGTTTGAAACTGAATGCCAACCAACGGATAGCTTGTTGGAAGTATTGAGACGGTTGGGTCTCCTCAGCGTGAAATCTGGCGGATGCGTTCGAGGCGAATGCGGTGCTTGCACCGTGCTGATGGACGGTGAGCCTGTGAACGCCTGTATGTTCCTGGCAGTTCAAGCCCAGGGGCACAGCCTGGAGACGCTTGAGCAGATCGGACAACATCCTGAACAAGGTTGGAAAAAGACCGAAGGATTCGACCCGATCCAAAAGGCATTTATTGAAAGCGGTTCGATCCAATGCGGCTATTGTACGCCTGCCATGATTCTGGCAGCCAGGGCGTTGTTGCGCCAGAATCCTGATCCAAGCGAAACTGAGGTGAGGGCAGCGTTATCTGGTGTGTTGTGCCGCTGCACCGCCTATGTGAAACCCGTTCAGGCGGTTCTCAAAGCAGCCGCGGACATCCGTAAGAGTGGGAGTATCTCCTCTGAAGAGGCAACATCCAACCAATCCTATGAACCCGACATGGTATCTGTGGACACGATCCCTGAGACAGAAACCATCGGTAAGTCTGAAGTCAAGTTGGATGCGGCAAAACTTGCCCAGGGAAAGCCTGCTTTCACCGCGGATCTGCAATTGCCAGACACACTGATCGCGAAGGTGCTCAGGTCACCTTATGCCCATGCGAGGATAGTAAGCATCGACACCACCAGGGCTAAAGCATTGCCAGGCGTGGCAGCGGTAATGACCTGGGAAGATCTGCCGCGGGTGGTTTATTCTACCGCCGGGCAATCTGACCCCATTCCTGGTCCGCTGGACATGTTCTCGCTGGATAACAAGGTCAGGTTTGTGGGGGACAGAGTCGCTTTTGTGGCGGCGGAATCGGCGGAAATTGCCGAAAAAGCTCTGTCGCTGATCGATGTAACCTACGAACAACTGCCTGTGATTGTGGACCCTCGAGACGCGATGGCAGAATGCGCCATCCGCATTCATGACGAAGCAGAATACGCCAACTTTGCAGATTCAGACCCGGCAATCAATCTTGCAGCCAAAATTCGCATCGATATTGGTGACGTAGAAAAAGGATTTGCTGAGGCTGACCGGATTTTTGAACAAGAATATGTCGTTCCCAAAGTGCAGCAAGCACACATCGAACCACATGTTGCCCTGACTTATTGGGATGAAGATGATCGGCTTGTTATCCGCACCAGCACGCAGGTGCCCTTCCATGTGCGGCGTCAGATGGCACCAGTTTTGGGCTTGCCAATAAAACGCATCCGCGTCATCAAACCGCGGATTGGCGGTGGATTTGGAAACAAACAGGAAGTGCTGATTGAGGATGTAGCTGGTCATTTGACGATCGCAACAGGCAGACCTGTTCTCTATGAAATGACGAGGGAAGAGGAGTTTATTGCTTCCCGCTCACGGCACCCGATAATCATTCGAATGAAAACCGGTGTGAAACTGGACGGAACGATGACTGCCAACCAGATGACAGCACTTTCAGACACCGGCGCTTACGGTTGCCATGCTCTGACTGTGACAGGGAACACCGGGCAGAAGTCCATGGGCTTGTATGTGGGCGATGGCGAATTCAGAAGCCATCCCAACATCCGATTCTACGCGGACATCGTGTATACCAACACGCCTCCAGCAGGCGCGTACCGTGGCTATGGCGTTCCACAGGGATACTGGCCACTTGACCGCCACCTGGAAAACATTACACGGGCGCTTGGATTGGATCCGATTGCGTTTAGATTGAAGAACGCAATTCGTCCTGGCGAGTATCAACCATTCAGCACCGCCTGGAATGAAGGGCGCGAGCCAGTGCCAGAAGTGATTCACACCGTGGGTCTCGAACAGGCTGTCGCTGAAGGACGCAAAGCTATTGGTTGGGACGAGAAATATGGCAATGAAGCCTGGCACACAGTCCCGGGGAAACCTCACCTGAGGCGAGGGATTGGCGTGACAACCGTCATGCAAGGCACCGCGATTCCGAATCTGGACATGGGTGGAGCCAGCCTTAAGATCAACGATGATGGCAGTTTCAACCTACTGGTTGGCGCGACGGATCTTGGGACAGGAAGCGATACCATCCTGGCGCAGATTGCTGCTGAAACCCTGGGCGTGGATCTGGGGGACATCATTGTCACATCCTCCGACACGGATATGACCCCATTTGACGTTGGGGCATATGCTTCGTCAACCACCTACATTTCCGGTACAGCAGTGCTCAAAGCCGCCAAAGATGTAGCCCAGAAGATCAAGCAGCGCGCCGCACAGCTTTTCAACGCGAGAGGTGAGGTGGTTGAACCTTCTGATGTGGTCCTGAAAGACAGTCACGCGATTGCCCCTTCCGGTGCAAAAATCGCTATGGCAGAGATCGCACTGGACTCATTGCACTGGCGCAACCAGGAACAGATTATGGCGACTGCCTCTTACGTCTCGCCCAACTCTCCACCGCCTTTTGCCGCCCAGTTCGCGACCGTGCTGGTGGATATCGAGACCGGGCAGGTCGAGGTGGAAGAACTGATCATGGCGGTTGATTCTGGGGTGATCATCAACCCGATCGCAGCATCTGGTCAGATTGAAGGCGGTGTCGCCCAGGCACTGGGTTATGGCGTCAGTGAAGAAATGCGCTATGATGCCGATGGTCAGCCGCGTGAGCGAGACCTGGTGGATTATCACATTTTCCGGGCTGATGAAATGCCGAAAATCCAGTCCATTTTTGTGCAGACATACGAAGAAACCGGTCCTTATGGCGCGAAAGCAGTAGCGGAAATTCCTCTGGACGGTGCCGCCCCAGCGATTGGTAACGCGGTGTTGGACGCGTGTGGGGCAGATGTGTTTGAGAATCCCCTCACTCCTGAACGGATTTGGCAAGCTTTGAAACATCGCACAGGAAACGGTATCCATGGATAAAAGCAGCGTATTTAAACGCAAGTCCGACACCATCTACGTAACAGGACACATCAACCCTGATACGGACTCGATTGCAGCCGCAACCGGTTACGCCTGGCTTTTGAGTGAAAGAGATGGTTCAAACGCAGTTGCCAGCCGGGCCGGCTCGATTAACCCCCAGACAGCATATGTTTTGAGATGGCTTGAGATCGACCCTCCTCTGCTGGTGACTGACGCGTCACCACGTTTCGAATCCGTGATGCGCCGGTTGGATGCAGTCGCGCCAGATCGATCACTTAATGAGGCATGGACAATCTTGTCGCGAACAGGTGGAATTGCTCCGGTCGTCAACCTCGATGGCACACCTTATGGCATGGTGACCGGCAAGAGCATGTTCGACTTCCTGCGCAAGATAATTGGTCCCCATGCAAAATTACGGGAAATGACCATTGCGGAATTGTTGGATATTCCCTGTCGGGAAGCTGCCAACACGGATATCCCAAGATTTTTACCCCAAACCCGCATCAAAGACGTCATCAACCGCCTGCTGAGGCAGGAAGCGAACGAATACTGGGTTGTGGATGAAAATAAGCGTTATCTGGGCGTTGTCAGGCAACAGGATTTGCTGAGCCCGCCGAGAATAAAAGTAGTATTGGTAGACCATAACGAACCCCAGCAATCGATCGCTAACCTTGAAGAAAGCGAGTTGCTCGAAATTCTTGATCACCACCGGCTTGGAAACCAGGCTACACATAATCCGATCAAATTCACGGTGGATATTGTTGGCAGCACTTCAACCCTGGTGACCGAGCAAATCAGGGAGGTGGGGTTAAGCGCACCACCAAAAATAGCCGGCTTGCTCCTAGCTGGATTGCTCTCGGACACCTTGATTTTCAACTCGCCAACCACCACCCCGCGTGACAAAGCTGCTGCGGAAGTGCTGGCGAGATGGGCATTCGTACCTGGATCGCCTTTGGAAGATGAAACATTAAGCGGATACGGACAGAAGATTATCCAGGCCGGTTCGGGGCTTTTGACACAAGAGCCTGAAGTTGTTGTAAAGACAGACATGAAAACCTACGAGGCAGCCGGAATTCGCTTTGCGATTGCCCAGGCAGAAACAACAGATGTCTACGAAATTGGCGATTACATGAGCAAGCTCAAATTTGCCCTCAAAGAACTGAAAACGCAAAATGGATTGGATTTTGCCGGTCTGATGATCACAGATGTCGTCAAAGGTTCAAGCCGGGTCATTTTTGTGGATGCCCCGCTTTCTTTGGATGAACTGCCGTATACACCCATGGGAGATGGGAGTCTGCTGGCAGATGGTGTAGTTTCCCGAAAGAAGCAGTTGCTCCCAATAATTCTCTCATTATTAGAGGTCTAAGAATGGATTTTGTCAATCGATTGTATGAAGCCAAGAAGGACGGCAAGCCAGTAGCATTGTGTATCGTAATTGAAACGAAAGGCGCTGTTCCAAGGCATGCCGGCAGTAAGATGCTGGTCTATACCGACGGACGAACCGAAGGCAGCGTGGGAGGGGGAGAGTTGGAATCACGCACCGTGGAAGCGGCGATTGAATCCTTGAAGGATGGACGGTCAAGACTCGTGGAGCATTCCTTAGACGCCGAATCTCCTTCATCGGCAGGTGTGTGCGGTGGAGAGGTGAAAGTCTACATCGAACCGCAGGTCACGCAGCCGATCTTACTGATATTGGGTGCCGGGCATGTCGGGCAGTCTGTGGCGAAGTTTGGGCAACTCCTGGACTTTCGCGTGATCGTCTCCGATGATCGAGTAGAGTTGTGTACGTCCGATGTCATGCCAGGAAAGCTCGAGTTTTTACCCATGCCGATGGCTGAAATCCCACAGCATTTGGAGATTGATGACCGGGTTTATATTGTCGGGGTCACCCGTGGCAGCTCGGTGGACGTGGAAGGCTTGGCGCCAATCCTGGAAGGGTCGGCTGCCTATATCGGATTACTGGGCTCAAAAAACCGATGGGCTGCAACCCAGAAGGGTTTGATCGAGCAAGGTGTCAGCCCAGAGAAGCTTGCGAAAATCAAGTCACCAATCGGCATTTACATCAAAGCAGAAACGCCCGACGAGATTGCCATCAGTATTTTGGCTGAGGTAATTCAAAAACAAAAGAGCTAACCCCCAGAACTTGGAGCAACTATGTGGAAACAGTACTTAATGCCTGAGAGTGTCGAAGCCCTGACGGCAATTTTGGATGTGGCAGAAGGACAGACCAAGATTATTGCCGGCGGCACTGATCTGATGGTTGAGATCAGAAATGGAAAATGGCCTGAACTGGACACCGTCATTGATATTTCCCGCTTGCCAGGTCTGGACCAAATCTGGAAGGATGACCAGGATGTCATCCACATCGAAGCGATGGTGACTCACAGCGATGTGTTGCAATCTCCAATTCTCAGGGAGTTTGCGAATCCGCTTTTACAGGCATGTTACCGGGTGGCGACGCCGCAGTTGCGCAATCGTGCTACGGTGGTCGGGAATCTTGTTACCGCTTCACCGGCAAACGATACCATCACGCCGCTCATGGCAATGGATGCCAGGCTGGTGTTGGTTTCGAGCCAGGGAGAACGTACGGTTGCACTTAAGGATTTTTACCTTGGCGTGCGGAAGACTGTGCTGGCACCTAACGAGTTTGTAAGAGAGGTCTGCTTCCCAGCGTTAGCAGTGGCGCAAAGAGGCAGCTTCATGAAGCAAGCCCTGCGACGTACCCAGGCAATTTCGGTATTGAATTGCTGCGTGCTGTTGGACTTGGAGGATGACTTTGTCCAAAACGCGCACATCACGATGGGCTCAGTGGCACCAATTATCATTCACGCGACCGAAGCCGAAGCGTTTCTTATTGGAAAAAGGCTTGAAGACGATGTGATACGTGAAGCGGGTCGGCTTGCAGCAGAAGCGACCAGACCGATCAGCGATGTTCGGGCATCTGATGAGTATCGCCTCTACATGATGCAAGTTTTGGTGGAAGATGGCTTAAAAGAGCTAAAAAGTGGCACACAGTCACAGAAAGTTCCTCTGAAGCCGGTCGCTTTGGACACAAAAGAGGGCTTCCACAACCGTGGATTGGGTGAGTGGGATGGGGCAACCATTCAAACGACAATTAACGAGCAGATGTTTGTGGTCGACAATTCTACAGATATGACATTGTTAAATATGGTACGAGAGCGCATAGGTTTTACGGGAACAAAGGTGGGATGCGAAGAAGGAGAGTGTGGCGCTTGTACTTTATTCCTGGATGGAAAAGCCGTAGTTAGCTGCCTGGTGCCTGCACCACGGGCTCATCTGGCAAAAATTACTACTGTGGAAGGGATTGCAGAAGGGGAAGACCTGCATCCAATTCAGCAAGCATTTGTGGAACATGGAGCGGTGCAATGCGGATACTGCACACCTGGATTTGTTATGGCAGCTGTAAAACTGCTCCAGGAGCATCCCAATCCAGATCGGGAAAGAATAAAAGAGGGAATTTCAGGAAACCTATGCCGTTGCACTGGTTATTACAAAATTGTTGAGGCGATCGAAGCAGCCTGTGAGAAGATGAGGAGCTAAGATGAGCATAATCGGAAATTCTGTCCCTCGCATTGACGCGATTGAGAAAGTGACTGGCAAAGCCAAATATCCAGGCGATTTTCAGTTCTCCGACCAACTCGTGATGAAAGTGCTCTTTGCCCATAGAGCACATGCCAGGGTTGTTGAGATCGATACGACGCAAGCTGAAGCACTCACAGGTGTTGTAATGGTGCTGACGGCAAAAGACGTGCCGGTCAATGAATATGGGCTGATCATGAAGGATCAACCCGTACTGTGTGGACCAGGTTCGAGTGTTGTTGGTGCTGATATTGTGCGCTTTGAGGGCGACAATGTTGCGCTCGTGATTGCTGAAAGTGAGGCAATTGCGGCTGAGGCGTTGAAACGCATTGTTGTCAGCTACGAGGACCTTCCAGTAGTGCAGACACTCGGTGAAGCTTTAAAAGAAGGCGCACCCATTCTGCATTCCCGCCTGGACACTAACATTTTCCATCACAATGTTGTTCGCCGTGGTTCAACTGAAGAAGCTTTTAAGCATTGCGCGGTAATCGTCGAAGGAGAATACCAGACCCCGGTGCAGGAGCATGCCTACCTGCAACCAGAATCTGGCGTCGCTTTCCTGGATGAGCAAGGCAGGATTACGGTTGTGACAGCAGGTCAGTGGACTCACGAAGATCAGGAACTTATCGCCCATGCTCTTGGTTTGCCACTGGAGCAAATACGTGTCATCTACCCAGCCATCGGCGGAGCATTTGGAGGTCGGGAAGATATGTCAGTCCAGATCATCCTTGGTCTGGCTGTAATGCGGTTACATGAACGCGGAATCGACCGCCCTGTGCGAATTGTTTGGTCACGCGAGGAGTCGATTATCGGGCACTGCAAACGGCATGCTTATACCATGAAGGCGAAATGGGGAGCAGACCTGGATGGGAAAATCCTGGCAGCGGAATGCCAGATCTGGGCGAACGGTGGGGCGTACGCCTATACCTCAACCAAGGTGCTTGGCAATGCTACTCTGCTCGCCACAGGACCCTATGAGATTCCCAATGTCAGCACAGATGCATATGCTGTCTACACCAATGACATTCCAGGCGGAGCTTTCCGTGGTTTTGGGGGACCTCAAGCGGCATTCATGGCAGAAATGCAGGTGGACAAACTGGCAGAAACCCTGGATATGGATCCAGTTGAATTCAGATTGCGCAATCTATTCCATGAGGGTTCCACGATTTCGATGGGTTCCCAACTCCCCGCGGGAGTCTCAATTCGCGAAGTGGTCAAGAAATGTGCTGAAGAAGCCGGTTGGACACAGACCACGGAAGGTTGGAGAAAGCCCGAGCTGCCACAGGCAGAAAAACCGAACATCAAACGCGGGCTCGGCTTTGCTTGCGGATATAAGAACATCGGTTTTTCTTATGGAGCACCTGAGAATTGTGGCGCAACAATCGTCCTTGAAGGTAACGAGGAAATCGAAAAAGCAATGCTCTTCCACGCTGGCGCAGAGGTTGGTCAGGGATCTCATACCACTTTTGCACAAATCGCGGCAGAAGCCCTGGGACTGCCACTGGAAAAGCTCGAACTGCATTACTCCGACACATCCAACACGCTCAATGCTGGTAGCGTTTCAGCTTCACGTATGACTCATATGGCAGGAAATTCCATCATTGGTGCGGCGAAATTAGCCTTGGAACAATGGCAGCAGGGTAACCGACCGGCGTTTGCTTCGTTTGTGTACCGTCCTCCGGCTACGAGCCCGATGGATAAGATTGATGGACACTGCACGCCTAACTTCGCATATGGCTACGTCGCGCAGGCGATTTTTGCGGATGTGAACACTCTGACGGGGGAAGTTCGTCTGCGGGATGTGATCAGCGTGGATGATGTTGGTAAAGCGATCAACCCCACCCAAGTTGAAGGGCAAATTGAAGGCGCGGTGGTCCAGGCGACCGGTTACGTAATCCTTGAGAATTGGAAGAAAAGAAATACCAAGGCGTTGACCAAGGAGTTCTCCACCTACCTCATTCCGACGGTTCTGGATATTCCAGATCGGACTCGTTCAGTAATCCTGGAGTATCCCGACCCAATTGGTCCTTATGGTGCCAGGGGGATGGGCGAGATGCCCTATCTGCCTTTCGCGCCAGCGGTGATCGATGCGGTTTACCAGGCGACGGGAGTAAGGTTTCATAGCTTTCCATTGACTGCTGAAAGGGTTTTACGGGGACTGGGAAAACTCAAGCCAGAGGTCAGCGGTTTTTGGGATTATGAGTAAACGGATATCGGGAATTGTCCTGGCAGCAGGCAGTTCAAGCCGGTTTGGATCGCCAAAACAATTGCTTCCGTGGGGAGCGACAACTGTGTTAAATCGCGTTGTCCAAACAGCCATGCAAGCATGCCTGACGCCTGTGATCGTGGTGCTTGGCGCAAATGCCGACCTGATTGAGCCTGAATTGCCAGATGGTTGTATCGTGGTGAGAAATGGCTCTTGGTATCTCGGGCAGAGCTCATCTCTCAGAATGGGTTTGGCACACTTACCTGCGGAAGTTGACGGAGTGCTGGTTTTGCTTGGAGATCAACCTCAGGTTAATCCGCATTTTTGCGACAGTATTGTCCAAAGGGGTCTCGAATGCGGCAAGATCACCATTCCTTACGTCGATGACCGTCGTGCCAACCCGGTGTTTTTTCCCAAAAACACACTAGGAAGGCTTGGAGAAGTGTCAGGTGACCAGGGAGGGCGTGCCATTTTTTCCGAATTCCAGGTGGAACTCTTGCCATGGCTGGATGACTTTATGGCGATGGATATTGATACCCCAGAAGATTATGAGAAGTTGAGAGCCTGCTACACACCTGAATAGCAGCGAGGGATGTTGAGTATAATCCTTGGGTGATAACGAAGACTAAATGTCCGCTCTGTCAGGATTATTTTTTCCTGGACAGAGCGGTTTTGGCAAAAGAAATTTGAAACTATCGATACAGGAGTTTGATTTGTTAACCAACGAAGCTGTTTTGAACGCGTTAAGCCATGTTTTGGATCCGGATTTACACCAGGATCTTGTGAGTCTTGGAATGATCAAGGATGTGGAGGTTGAAGGTGATAGGGTTGCGTTTACTATCGAGTTGACCACACCAAGTTGCCCGCTCAAAACCAAGATAGAGAACGATGCACGCCAGGCGGTGCTGAGTATGACTGAAGCCAAAGTGGTGGAAATCAAAATGTCAGCACGCGTAAGGAACCCCAAACCGGTGACTATCGACAAGAATCAGTTTAAACATGTGATTGCAGTTGGTTCCGGCAAAGGTGGGGTGGGTAAAAGCACAGTGTCAGTAAACCTGGCGGTGGCTTTGGCTCGCGATGGCGCAAAAGTTGGTCTGCTGGATGCCGATATCTACGGCCCGAACATTCCACGTATGCTGGGAATTGATCGCTTGCCTGATAATGAAACAGGTGGCAAGATTCCGCTTGCTGAAGCTTTTGGGATGAAAGTGATGTCGGTAGGATTTTTGGTACAAAACGGTCAGCCTCTAATTTGGCGTGGACCGATGCTCCACTCAGCCATCCAGCAATTCATCACGGATTTTGATTGGGGTGATCTGGATTACTTCATCGTGGATTTACCCCCTGGCACAGGAGATGTGCAACTCTCGTTGAGCCAGACGCTGCCGCTGACAGGCGCGGTGATCGTGACAACTCCACAGCAGGTGGCAATCGATGATGCCTCACGTGCAGTAGCGATGTTTGAGAAACTTGAAGTTCCGGTTTTGGGAATCGTAGAGAATATGTCCTATCTCATCATGCCGGATGGTTCGAAACTAGCAGTTTTTGGTACTGGTGGGGGCGAGCATCTGGCGTTCCGTACTGGCACAACCTTCCTTGGCAGCATCCCACTTGATCCTCAGATCGGACAAGGCGGAGATACTGGCAGCCCGGTTGTACTGATGGCTGATAACAATCCAAGCGCCGAGGCGCTGCGCGATATTGCCTGCATGGTGGCAGCCGAAGCCAGCAAAAAGGTGCATGAGCGTGAAGGAATGGGATGATATAATCGCCATCATGTCTGAAACAAATTACATTGGTGTTCAATTTAAACCTATAGGCAAAACCTATAGTTTTTCACTTCCTGAAGGTCTGCAAGTCGGTCGGGATACGTTGGTTGTTGTTAATACTGTCAGAGGCAAGCAGATTGGGCGAGTTGCAGCTGTGAATGTGGCGCAACCGGATAATTCTGCTGAAGTCCAGCCAATCGAACGCATTGCCGACGAAGCTGACCTGCAGCGAAAGGCGGAAATTACCGCTAAAGAGAAAGATGTCGTCACCTCTGTCGCAAAATACTTGCGCGATCCTGGTCATGAAGGTGTCAAAGCAGTGGATGCGGAATACAGTCTTGATTACTCGAGGCTTACCATTTACCTGAATTACGAAACCACGACAGACTTCAATCCTCGCAACTTCATCCGCGATGTCTCGCACATGTTCAAAGATTGCCGGATTGAAGTACGGCAGGTTGGACCCAGGGATGCAGCCAAATCCATCTCGGGTATTGGTTCCTGCGGGATTGAAAAACGCTGCTGTTCGAGATTTCTGACTGATTTCAGCTCGATTTCGATCAAGATGGCGAAGTCCCAGGACATTTCGCTGACGCCCATGGAAATCACAGGCATCTGCGGCAGGCTGCGCTGCTGCCTGGCTTATGAGCATGACATGTACGAAGAAGCACGCTCAAAGCTGCCCAAGAAGAAGAAAGTGGTAACTACTCCGCTTGGCGAAGGTAAAGTCTTGCAGGTTATGCCTTTAAAGGATTCTGTGCTCATCGACCTGCCTGAAAAGGGACCCAGGGAGTTTACCCGGACGGAGCTTGAGACCGGCATCCTTGAAGAAAAAGTAGCCCCTGTTGTAGTCAAGGATTATTCTTTTTCTGAAGAAGATCAAGATGTGGAAGTGGTGCGTTTGGAATCTCCAAAACCACGGGAAGATAAAACTCGTGATAGAAGAGGTGGCCGGGATGATCGAACCCACCGTAGTGGCGAAGCGCGCGGTCAGGAACCCAGACCTGAACAGCGACCTTCGCGGGACCAACGAACTGCAGGTAATCAGAGGCAGGCTCAGCCGCGCAACAGCAGCCAGCAACCTGGTCAACAAGCCAAACCTCAGCAACCAGGCCAGCCCCAGGAGCAGCGAAAGAGCAACCCAGGACGCAGGAAGAAATCTCGTCCTAGGCGCGATCAACCCGCAGATAACTCCCCAAAACAGGAATAGCCACTAATGATTTTTCCAGAATGGGAAGGATCAAAAAAGATCATGGTTATCCTGGCCCATCCGGATGACCCGGAGTTTTTTTTGGGCGGAACCATCGCGGAGTGGGCGAAGCAGGGCCACGAGATTAATTATCTCTTGCTGACCAAGGGTCAAAAGGGAGTCAGCCCGGAGTATCCTGATCCAGAATTGTTAGGTGCAGTCAGGGTGCAGGAACAGCAAAACGCTGCGGGTAAGCTTGGCGTGAACTCGGTCGATTATCTTGACTATCAGGATGGATACCTCGTCCCGGATATTGAAGCGCGCAAGAAAGTCGCGCGTGAGATAAGAAGAACGCGTCCCAACATCGTTGCCACTTTTGACCCCTTGATGATCTACCAGAGAGGGCGAATTAATCATCCTGATCACCGGGCGGCAGGTCAGATCGTGATTGATGCCATCTTTCCGGCTGTGGAAAACCGGGCGTTTTTCCCGGAGCTGCTCGAAGAAGGCTACCTTCCACATCGCATTGAAGAGCTTTGGCTCTGTATGCCGGTGGAAGCGAACTATGAAATGGACGTAACCCATAATTGGCAACTGAGACTTGAGGCATTATTGCAGCACGTCTCCCAGGTTGGTGAGCCGGTTGCCTTCCTGGAGCAGCTGGAAGCAAAAAGGAGAACTCGCTTCGGCGAAGAAATGCGCTACGTGGAAACTTTCAGGAGACTAATACTTTGAGCGACTCGCGTATCTATCAATTTGCGCAAACCCTTCAGGAATCCGCCAGCCAACACCGAAGACATATTCACCGCAATCCAGAACTTGCATTTCAGGAGATACAGACTGCTGAATATGCCGTAAAAGTACTGGAAGATTTGGGGTTTGAGGTCAAACGTGGTTATGGAAAGACGGGATTGGTAGCCTCCATTTCCACGGCGAAAAGTGGACCCCGATTTTTACTAAGGTTTGACATGGACGCATTGGCTGTGCAGGAACAAACCGGGGTAGACTTCGCTTCGACCAACGCAGGAAAAATGCATGCCTGCGGGCATGACGGTCACGTCGCGATCGGGTTGACAGTTGCAAAAATCATCAAAGATTTGAGGAATGAACTGTCGGGGAGTTTTCACCTTGTCTTTCAGCCGGCAGAGGAGATCGGGCAGGGAGCTGCCGCAATGATCGCAGATGGAGTATTAGACCTCATTCTGCCTGACTACGCATTAGCAGTGCATCTCTGGGCTGAAGAGCCTGCCGGCTGGCTGGGGATAAGCCCGGGATCGGTGATGGCTGGAAGCATAGATTTGCAGATCAAAGTGCATGGCATCGGCGGTCATAGTGCTCGTCCCCACAAGGCAGTAGATCCAATTCTGGCAAGTGCGCATCTGATCACCGCTTTGCAATCCATCGCCAGCCGAAAGGTTGACCCACTTGACAGTGTGGTTTACTCGATTACTCAAATTCATGCCGGTGAGACCATTAATGTCATTCCCGATACCGTCACCATGAGCGGCACACCGCGCTTTTTTACTCCGGAAGTGGAAGCGGAGATTGAGGCTTCGACAAGAAGGATCTGCGAGGGAGTCGCGAAAACTTTCGGATGTGAAATCGATGTGGCACTTGGTGTAAATGCTCCACCATTAGTCAATGATCCGGTGGTTTGCCACGTTGCACAAACGGCAGCTAAAAAGATCAACCCAATTTTTCTGATCGAAAAAAACCTCCGAATGATGGCATCGGAAGACATGGCTTTATTTCTTCAACGCATACCCGGCGCGATGTTCTTTGTGGGAGCGGGAAAGGAAGACCCCGAAAAACGGTTCGCTTTGCATCACCCTTGTTTCGACATCGATGAAAGCAGTCTGATCATAGCAGCCGCGCTGCTTGTTGAAACCTCCCAACAATTGGCGGAACAAGCTGTATGACACCAGATTCAACAATCATTGGTTTGTGCGGCTCAAGCGGCAGTGGAAAAACCCGAGCCTGCCAAATGTTGGTCAGGGATTTAACCTCAAGAGGAGTTGGATGTTGTGGCTTTATCTCGCCTGCCGTGTTCGTAGCATCTGAGAAAACCGGGATCAACGTCAGATGGCTCGAGAGTAACCACGAAGAGGTTTTGATGACTCTTGCTACAGCAACCAGCCAGGTGACCTTTGGAAAGTGGCAGGTGTTTCCGGAGACGTTCGAATGGATCATTCATCAATTGGATGATATGAAAGCATGCCAGGCATTTTTCTGCGATGAGATTGGTCCGATGGAAGTGTTGGATGGTAAAGGTTGGATAAGAGCGCTGGATATCGTGGATGAGAGACGGTTCGTGTTAAACGTAATCACTTTCAGACCGACACTCAGAGATTACTTTAGCCAAAGATTTCCTGACATAACCATTTTTGATCTGGACCGCGAAGGTGTCGAAAAACAAGTCAGCAACCTCGTCAATGGATTGTTTGGTATAGACTAAACCCAAGCAAAAGCACGGCTGGTTATGTATAATCCCAGTATGAAAGACAACCCAACAGAGAAATTGCCCCTTAGCCAACACCTGGAGGATTTGCGGAAAGTCATGCTCCGGGCAATTCTTGGTTTGCTTGCTGGTGTGATTGCCGGTGCGTTTTTCGTTAAGCCTGTTCTTGATTTCCTTGCCAGACCCATTGGCGGAGTTGAAAACCTGCAGGTGATTGAAGTGACGGAGTCGATGTCGGTCTATATGCGGGTTGCGCTGCTGATCGGTCTAGTCGTCGCTTTACCCTGGATATTTTTTCAATTGTTTTCTTTTGTTGGTAAAGGGCTGAAAAAGAGCGAGAAACGGGGTTTGTTCATCGCCATACCATTTGCCACGATTCTTTTCCTGGTAGGCGGCGGATTTGCTTTTTTTGTCATGCTGCCGGCTTCCATGAAATTCTTTACCAGCCTTCTGGAAGTCGATACCAGTCTTCGCCTGAGTTCATACTTTGGATTCGTGGTCAACCTGATTTTTTGGATTGCGATGAGCTTTGAGTTACCACTCCTGGTTTTTGTTCTCAGTCGGGTTGGGGTAATCAAACCTGGATTCCTGACCAAGGGTTGGCGGGTCGCGCTGGTGGTGATTGCTGTCATGGCAGCAGTGATTACTCCGACAGGTGATCCTGTAAATATGGTAATCTTCATGTTGCCATTATTTGTATTATATTTGATGAGTATTGGGCTTTCCGCGCTGGCATACAAAGCAAGACGCGCCAGCGAAAAGGAAGACCCGGAGGTAGAGTGATATGTTTGGAAGCATACAATGGCCTGAAGTAATCCTGGTCCTGGTGGTTCTTGTGCTGGTATTTGGAGTTGGTCGGATCACGAAGATCGGCGGAGAATTAGGATCTGGAATCAAGGCGTTTAAAGAAGGTCTGAACGGCAAGAAAAAGTCAGACGAAGAGAAAGAATCCGACGAGACAAAGCCTTCCTGATAGGTAAAAAATGGAATTCTTAAATCTCGGCTGGCCTGAGATCCTTTTAATCTTTTTGCTTGCGTTCATTGTCCTTGGTCCTGATCGGATCAGGAAATTTGGCGGTGAACTGGGGTCTTTCCTGCGAAAATTGAGCAAGGATGGATTGTTCCGGGAAGTTGTGCAAACTACGGATGAAATCCGGAATTATCCACGAAAAATCCTGAATGAAGCCATGCTGGATCAGCCAGTGATGTATGACCAAGCCGAAAAAAACATGCTTCATGCTCCGGAAGCGGTCATCGACGTGGAGCCTGGAGAAGATCAGGACCAGGACCAGGCAAATTTGCCTGGCGCTTAACTATTTCATCAGTTTCCGCATTTCACCCATAACCATCTCAAAAGCCGAATCAGCATCCTGCAAAGGTTTTTTCTCGCTCGTCGGAAAGATTGCTTCGTAGATTGCCAGCAATTGGGACTTTGTGAAATGGTTGGAAATCTCGAAGATCGCAGCAGGATTGGTCAGCAGAGAGGACAGTTTTTGCATGAACAATCCCTTTGCCAAAGTCGAGACGCGAAAATGTTGCATTATCCGGTTGAGGCGGGAGATTGGGTTGGACTGATAAGGTTCCAGTTGTATACCAGCTAACCGGACGATTAGCTCCTGGTCGGATGGTACATTCCTGACACTCACCACCAGGGATTTGCCGGAATTATTATAAGTGGTGTCAACGGCACATTCCTGACCTGAGACACTTACCTCAATCCAGGTTGGTTGGCTGATGCCGATCACTTCGAAATCGTAATCCCGGAGCATTGGAAAACCCGGAATGGCACTTGGTTTGCCTTCCACGGCAGACTTTTTTAGCTCAAGCGTATCGGCGCTCAGACTCTGCGAAAAGGTGGTGAGTGCAAAATCCCCATTCAGATAGGACTGGGTTTCGCCATCATCTTCGTACAGTTGATAGCTCCCATCAGCACCCGCAAAAAACTTGATATGCAGGCGGGATGGTAACCTGACCCCATTCTCCTGGTGTTCCGCGTCCATCGGGATGACAGCTCCAGCCCTGGCAAAGACAGGGATCTGGCTCCGGTCGGTGTGAAGTGTGAGCCATTGTTTGCCTTCGAAGGCTTCACCGCTAAAGAAGTCAAGCCATTGCCCGTCAGGAAGCCAGACGGAGTGGCGTGTGAGCTTGGTGCTTGGGTCTGCAGGCTGGGTGATCGGAGATACCAATAACTGCCGGGCAAAGGTGTATTGATTTGGAGCCTGGTATGCGCTTTCCTCGTCCGGACAGGAATAGTACATAGGCAGAATCAGGGGTTCTCCCTGGTCAGAATTGACCCAATTCGCGGTATAGATCAGTGGCAACAAGGCACGCCGGAGTTGCAGAGCATTCCGGGCATCCTCCAGAATGTCCTTGCCAAAAGCCCAGGGTCGCCGGTCTATGAAGGGATTGTTGGTGGAATGTAGCCGGAAGATCGGGCTGAAAATGCCAAATTGCACCCACCGCAGGTAGAGCTCTGGGTCTTCCAACCCCTCACAGTGACCGCCAATGTCGTGGCTCCACCAGCCGTAGGCAACGTTGGCAGCGGTGGCAGTCATCTCAGGTTGAAATGCCAGGCTTTCCCAGGAGACGATGGTGTCACCAGAGAATCCGATCGGGTAGCGATGCCCACCCAAGCCAGGCCAGCGGGAAAAAATGAAGGGGCGTTTCTCTGGGTTGCGACCCAGATCGAAGTAGTGGAGGTGGTTGAGCCAGAACAGTGGATCCAAGCCAGCTGTTGCCGATTGCGTGCCTTGCTGCCAGTCCATCCACCAGAAATCCTCCCCCTGAGCCTCGTTAGGATGGTGAAGATACTTGAAATAAGCTTCTGTGAAGGAGCGATCGGCAATGTTGAATGGTATTGGATTATGTTCCGCTGGGTCCTGCCCGAGCTCGGACGCCATCGCGGGATAGGCTTCCTCGTGTGGATGGATGCCCTCGGCAGGGTGGAGATTAAGGGCGGTTTTCAAACCCCGTTGGTGGAGTTCTTTTATGAATCCAGTTGGGTCCGGAAAAAGCTCTTTATTCCATGTGTAACCCGTCCAGCCCGAGCTGGCGTTGCCGGTTTTGGTGATGTGCCAATCCATGTCGACGATGCAAACCGAAAGCGGGATGTGGTGCTGCTTGAAGTCATCCATGAGGTCCAGCAGTTCCTGGTCTGAATAAGCCCAATATCGGCTCCACCAGTTCCCGAGTGCCCAGCGTGGCAATAAGCCGGGTTTGCCGGAAATACGCTGGTAATCAGCGATGGCAGCCAGATAGTCTTGCGCGTAGCCAAAAAAGTAAAGATCCCGCTTTTCCGGGGCGGTTTCCCTGGGCTGAAGCCACTCACTGTCATCGAAAATCAGGCTGTGGCTGTCATCAACCACTGCCCAGTCGGTACGAGATACCAAGCCATTCGGAAAGCTTAATCGACCGTTAGTGCTGTCGAGCGTGCGAATTGTACCGCCGAGGTTACCCTGGTCCGGAAAACCGTATTGCCAGGTCTGGCCGGTTTGCTTGAGGGTGATGTGCAAGTCGCGCCAATGAAAGCGTCCATTCTCTGCAAAGCGAAGGTGGAGGTGCTCCGTTTCGATGTGCAGCCATCCATCCTGCTTCCAGGTATTGAAGGATGGAACAGGTTGCTCGCGATACAGGAACACCTGGCTGGCACAGTCCTCAAAGCGCTTCAACGGGTCAAATTCCATGCGAATCAGCCGGCTGGTCAGGATTGTGAACCTGGCACTGCTTTCATGAATAATTGAGGCAGGATTAGCTTTTGGGGTGGGTGTGGGGTGAATTGCCTGGATCATGATGCCTCCGAACCGTTTTGATGCTTTAGTTTAACCTCAAAAACCACTTTAATGAGAAGTAACGAGTAGAATTGTCAAATCAACTCTGAGGAGGATGGAATGGACGAAATCAAAGAAGGGTTTGTCAGTACTCCGGTTGTAAAGCGTGCAAAGTGGAAGACCTTGCTCGCGCTCTCGCTCGGTTACTTCGTGGATCAGGGCGAAGGGCAGGCAATGTCGATTTTCAGCCCGGTCTTGCGCCAACTCTGGGGGCTCAGCTTCAGAAACCTTTCGTGGATCACCTTCGTACGAAGTCTGCTCCAGTCACTCAGCTCACCTTTTTGGGGTTACCTTGCAGATCGCCATTCCCGTAAGAAAGTGCTTTTCTGGGGAACAGGTTTTTGGGGAATTTTCACCATCATTGTGGGTCTGACGCAAAACTTCAGCCAATTGCTGGCAGTGCGGGTCATTTCGGGGATCGGATTGGGATGTTTGATGCCAGCGACCTTTTCAATCATGGCGGACACCTTTGCGCCAAAGATCCGCGGCAGAATGCTCGGGCTTTTGGAATCGATTGGGGTGCTTGGCATTATCATTTTCACGGTTGGGCTGGGAAGGTTGGCCACACCCGAAACCTGGCGCTATGGTTTTATCATCCTTGGCGTCGCCAGTATTATTTCAGGTTTTGTGATTTTGTTTTTTGTTGATGAACCATACCGAGGCGAATCCGAACCTGAGATGCGAGGAAAGCTCACCCTCGAGGACTCCCAAAAGTACACAGCGCAATTCAGCGATATCAAAAAAGTTCTCTCCATCCCGACAATTCGTGTCGCGATCCTCCAAGGGCTGGCAGGCTCAATGCCCTGGGTGATTATGGGCGCCTTCCTGATCCTTTGGCTGGTTGAGGAACGTGGGCTGTCAACGCAAGTGGCACCCCTGGTGTTTGGTGCGATGATCGTGGGAACAGCCATCAGCAACGTGTTGGGTGGCGTTCTGGGCGATTGGGCGGACAAGAAAAGCCCAAAATTTGGCAGAACGATCATTGGGCAGATTTCAGTCACGATCGGCATCCCCTTTACGCTTTTCCTGTTCCTGAGAACCGATAATTGGGATATTGTCCCGTTGACGATCCTCTGCTTCATAACCGCTCTGTTCATCAGCTGGCCGGGGAAGGGTTCCAAGGAGCCGATGATGTCCGCTGTGGTGCCTCCTGAACTGCGCTCGACGGCATTCGCAATGACCACCTTTATCGAAAGCGGCTTTGCGGCGATTGTAGCTTTGATTTTTGGCTTTATTGCTGACAAGATCGACTTACACACTGCCATGCTCTGGACAATTCCATTTCCATGGATTATTTGCGCCATTCTTTTCAGCGGTTTTTATCTGACGTATCCGAAGGATTTGGAAAAGAACCGTAAACTTTTGGAAGATCGTGCCAAGGAATTTGGTATTACTGAGTAATAAAAAAAGAAACTGCCGAAAGGCAGTTTCTTTTTTTGGCGGGAGCGACGGGATTTGAACCCGCGGTCTCGGCCTTGACAGGGCCGCATGTTTAACCACTACACCACGCCCCCAAAGCGAAGGATAGTTTATCATGCCAATTCTCTAAAGTCAAGAACAATTGCCCTTTGCACAGAGCTGGAAGGGGAATTTGGTTTTCAAAGTGAGAGCATAACAAAAAGCAGCCAGTTCAAACACCTGGCTGCTTTTTATGCTTACTTGGTGTTTCCTCTAAGAATTAATCCTGGACAGTGCTTGCAACTTCTTCCGCTGCCTGGGTGGCTTCATCTGCCAGTTTTTCGACTTTGACCTTGGTGCTGCGACCTAACTCGGTTGCCTTCTCTTTTGTAACCTTGGCTAATTCATCAGCCTTGGCAAGGGCATCTTTGTAGGCGATTTCAGCCCGGTGTTTGGTTTCTTCGTAAGTCTCGGCGCCTTTTTCTTTCAATTCGATGGCTTTTTCCTTGATCACCTGGCGAGTTTCCTCACCGGTTTGGGGTGCCATCAGAAGGGAAACGATTGCGCCAGCAAGGGCACCGACGGTGAAACCCATCAAGAATGATCCAAAATTGCTTTCATCAGACATAGTAATCTCCTCTATTTTTTATCTTCTTAAGCGAAAAATATCTACTAGTTTCTTAATACTCGCCAGTGATTCGTTCAGTTTGATCACCGGTTCACTTACATTATCACTTAGAAACCGAACGGTACCTTTTAGTGTGTTGACCGTATCAGTTGTTGAGTGCAGAATTGGCTTGATTTCATGCTGAAGCAAATTGGTTAAATTGGCGATCTGAAGGATCAACACGACCAATGCTACCCCAATCACAAACATCATCAAAGCCATTAGAATGATGAAAATGTCACGAACCTGCGAAACAACATGTCCTTCAGCTCTTGCAAGGAAGAACAGACCGACTACCAAACCGACCAGCAGCAAAACACCAATCACGATTGCAAGGATTGGTTTTTTCTTGCTCACAACTTCGGACCGGGCATCAATTTGCTCAGTTTTTTCCATATAGGGAACTTCAAGGGTTTTCACCGGTTTTTCTGACATATATTCCTCATGGTTATTATAACGCATTGAGTGGTTGCACCAGTGGTTTGTAGAGTTTTAATTAGAGGTCTTCACCGATTGCGAGTTCTTCATCTGAAGTTGCAAACAACTTTTCACTTGGGCTTAACGTAATATCACCGAAAAGAGTCGGCTGATTGGTGTCGATCATATCCTGTTTGACAAGTTCAAGAATCGCCAGGAACACAACGATGATTTGAATGCGGTCAAAATTCTCTCCAATGAGCCCTGAGAAACTGGCATAGCCAGCCTCTTTCAGGATCCCAACGATTTCCTTTACTTTATTCCTGAGTGTCATCTTGGGAATTCTGATCGAGGACCCTTCGATCGTTGGGCTTTCCTGGCTGGCGAGCCTTTCCAACGCGACGATCAAATCAGTGATGTCGATGCCTGTCAGGTCGAGCTGAACATTGACAGGGTAGGATTTGGGCACATGCAGGTGGCAGCGCAGGTTTTGTTCGAGGCGGGAATTGAGCCAGGCTGTGGTGTTCTTGATCTCCCGGTAGATTCTGAGTTGCCTGGCGAGAGCTTCTCCAAGATCTTCTTCTTCGGGTTCTCTCATTGGGGGTCTGGGCAGCATCGCTTCAGATTTTATTTGCACCAGTTTGGATGCAATTACCATAAATTCTGAGATGTAGTCTGGTCCTGCCTGCTCGTTTTCACGCACGTAAACAAGAAATTGATCGGTCACCTGTGCCAGAGCGATTTTGGTTATGTCAAGCTCTGACTTCTGGATCAGATCCAAGAGTAGATCCAGCGGACCGGAATAGAGTTCGGTCTCGATCTCATAATCATCTGTCTCGTGAATCCAGGAGCTTGGCATAGGGTAATTATAGCCTGAGTAAAGCAGAATTGTTGTACACTTAACATTATTAGATTACCTTGGAAGAGAAAATGACCCAATACATTTGCAGAGACTGTTTTGAACCTTATCCTGAGACGGGCTTGTCTCATCGCTGCCCAAACTGCGGCGGGGCATTCAGCTTGCGCAACCTGTCCTTTGCCGCTTCTTCAAATGTAACCGGCCAACCCCAGGGTGTCTGGAAGTTCGGGCAGTCGTTTGGTTTGCCGGAGAACTATCCCATAACATATCTCGGAGAGGGAGACACTCCTCTTGTTCCTGTGGTGATCCATGGGAGAGAATTCTGGGCGAAACTGGAAAACCTTAATCCAAGCGGGTCTTTTAAAGATAGGGCAACGGCAGTGCTCACCAGTGTTTTGAGGGGGCGAGGATTGCACGAGGTTGTTGAGGATTCTTCTGGAAACGCGGGAGGATCGCTCGCGCTTTATGGTGCTGCATCCGGAATACGCTGCAGGATTTACATTCCCAGTGGCACCAGTGGACCAAAACGCCGGCAAATCGAGGTATGTGGTGCTGAAGTGGTCCAGGTGGATGGACCGCGAGAAAACGCGCACAAAGCAGCTCTGGATGCGGTTGAAAGGGAGGGACTGCCTTATGCCAGCCATGCCGCGCAGCCTTTTGGGATGGCAGGCATTGCGACGATCGCGTTTGAGATTTGGCAATCTTTGGGCGAAATGCCGGGTACGGTTTATTGTCCGATTGGGCATGGATCCTTGTTTACGGGGGTGTTGATGGGGTTCGATGCTTTGGTGCATGCAGGAGTTGCTCCAAAAAGACCCAGGCTGGTAGGAGTTCAACCCGAAGCCTGTGCTCCGGTGGTTTCAGATTGGCAAAACACTCCGTTTTTTGGAAGTCAAGGCGTTAGTTTGGCGGAAGGAACTTTGGTTGAGAACCCAGCCAGGAGAGAGGAGATTCTTGCCAACCTTGGTAGAGACTACGATCAACTCGTCTCCGTTTCCGAGGCGGAGATCGCGGATGCTCACCGATCGCTGATCCAGGCTGGTTTGTACGTAGAGCCAACCTCCGCGATGGTCTTAGCCGCCAGTGAAAAGGTGGGTGAGACCTCGGGAAAGTCGGTGATCATTTTGAGTGGTTCTGGGTTAAAATCAAACCGATAAGTGGAACTGGGGAACCGTTTGACCTCAATGTGTTTGATGTTGAACGAATCGGCAGTTCTGCTGGAGGAAAAATGTTAAACACACCTGCCGGTAAAGAACTTAAAAAACACTTACCTGAGAATTTTACAGAGGACTTTTATCTAATCCGGGCGTTGACACATCGGTCATACGTCAACGAGAGCCGGAACGTTTTCGAGGATAATGAGCGGCTGGAATTCCTGGGCGACTCTATCCTCAGTTTTTTGGTCGCGGAGTGGTTGTATCAGAGCTTTCCTGAAAAGAAAGAAGGATTTTTGACGAAAGTTCGGTCTGCTTTGGTCCACACGCACCAACTCTCCGAATTTGCGCGTCAAATTGGGATTGGTCCAGCATTGTTTCTTGGGAAAGGCGAAGAACAAGCTGGTGGCAGAGATCGTGATGCCATCCTGTGTGATGCTTTTGAAGCGCTGGTCGCTGCCATGTACCTCAGTACTGATATTGATACAGTCCGCGGCTTCGTTCATCCTTTGCTCGAACAAGAGTCGGACACCATCCTGCAAAACCACACTGAGGAGGACGTTAAAAGCCGTCTCCAGGAATGGGCACAGGCAAAGGGATTTGCTTCGCCAACCTATGTGCTGGTGGATGAGACCGGACCTGATCATGCAAAGCTCTTTGAAGTTGGCGCATACATTAATGGCAAAGAAATCGCCAGGGGTTCAGGCACAAACAAACAAATGGCTGAAAAGCGTGCAGCATATCAGAGTATGAAAGTATTGGGAATTATCAAAAAATGACAGAAACCAAGTTAGCCTCTCTCGTGTTGCATGGTTATAAAACCTTCGCAAAAGAGACAAACCTCCTTTTTCCTGCCCGGATAACAGCGATTGTCGGTCCGAATGGTTCTGGCAAGTCCAATGTTGCAGATTCAATCCGATGGGTACTTGGCGAGCAATCCTATTCGATGTTGCGCGCCAAAAGGACCGAGGACATGATCTACTCTGGATCGGAGAGCAGATCAAGGGCGGGTATGGCGTCTGTGTCGATTACATTTGACAATCAAACTGGTTGGCTGCCAATTGATTATTCTGAGGTAACCCTCACCAGGCGGGCGTACAGAGACGGTCAGAATGAGTATTTGCTGAATAACCAACGAGTGCGTTTGAAAGATTTCCACGAGCTGCTTGCTAAAACAGGTCTTGCAGACCGAACCTATACCATCATCGGCCAGGGATTGGTTGATCTTGCGCTTTCGATCAGACCGGACGAACGCAGAAGGCTTTTTGAGGAAGCGGCTGGCATCGGTTTGTACCGTTCCCGCAAGGAAGAGGCATTGCGCCGTTTGGAAACGACCCAGCGCAATCTGGAACGCGTTTCGGATATTATCGATGAAATTCGGCCGAGATTACGCAGCCTGGAGAAACAAGCCGCGCGTGTTGGGGAGTACAAACTCGTACAGGAAAGTCTTAAAGACAATTTGCGCGAATGGTACGGATATCAGTGGATGGTTGCTCAGACTCAACTTGAAAACACACAGGCATTATTAGTGGAAGCCGAAGCCGCCTCAACTGAGTCAAAATTGACTGTGGATGGGGATCGGCAACGCATCGAGGACTTGCGGCAGGATGTCGATCAAAAAAGAGTAAAAATTGATCAACTGATGAACGATTTACGTTCACTGCGTGATGAAATCCAGTTGCAGAACCAGGCTATCGCGGTCCTTGATTCCAGGAAACGATCGGCGGAGGAATCCCGCAGCCAACTCGCGTTGGATTCTGGAAATCTTGAAGAAACAATTCTGAGTGGAGAAAAGATCCTTGCGAGCCTTTCTGGTGAACAGAGCCGCCAGGAGCAAGAGCTTGCGTCGCTTAGCGAGAGATTCATATTGGCAAACAGCGAGTATGAAACATTAAAAACTCAAAAAGACAGCCTGGAAAAACAGGAACGGGCACTCAGTTCAAAACAGCTTGAATCCGAGAAGAATGTCGCAATTCTGCGCGCCAGGAGGCAGGAACTTGCCTACCGTTTGGAAGAATTGAAAAAAACAGCCCTGAGCAGCCAGGAAAAATTGCTGATGGTCTCGGAAAAGAAAACCCTGTTTGAAAAGCAATTAGAAGGGCTGTTGACTAACATAGCCAACCAGGAGCAGGCGATCGCTCTGCTTGAGGGAGACATCGACAAACAGGGTTCCGATAAGACGCTTTTGGTCAAATCCCTGGACGACATCAACCGGCAGCTGAACGGCTTGAACCTGGAAAAGAATCGGATAGTCAACCGATTGGAATTGATGCGGCAGAGTCGAGAAAGCTTGGAAGGTTTCTCGGAAGGCGCAAAGGGTGTTTTGAAAGCTGCCAAAGGTAAGGCGCTTCATCGCGAAGTGACAGATCTGGTGACGAAGTTGGAAGTGCCCGAGGCTTACGAACACGCAATTAATGCAGCTCTCGGGGAGGCGGTTGACGTTTTGGTTGTGAAGGGTGAGCTCGACCAGGCGGTCATGAGGGATCTGTTGAGTAAAACGCAGGAACGCTTTGCGCTGATCGGTGAAATTGCGCGAAAGAGTAGGACCAACAAAGCAGCATTGGGTGATCCTCGAGTGATAGCCAACGCCGCTGACCTGGTGAAAACAGAAACAGGCCTACGCCATACGATAGATCAATTGCTTGGGAATTTCCTGGTTGTAAAGGACATGGAAGATGCCCTTAGCCTGTGGGGGGAAGCCAATGAGTCCAATTTTGTCACATTGAATGGTGATGTGCTCCTGAAAAATGGCTTGGCAATGCTCGGCAAAACCAACGGAGCCAGCAAAGTCAGTTACTCACGCGTTACCAAAGCTTTACAAGAGGAGTTGGACCAAACCGAAATTGCGCTGAAAAAAGCGCGTAAGGTCGAACAACACCAAAAGAATGAGATTGGCACACTCGAAGCCAAGTTGCAGGGCACGGTGAGACAACGGCACGAGGAGAACACTAAACTTCTGCAAAGCCGCAAAGAATTAAACTCTGTGCAGCTGGAGCTGGACAAGCTCAACGGACAACAAAACTGGCTTCAGCAACAGATGAATGCGGGGAGCGCGCAAGAAGCGCAACTTTTACAACAACTTGAAGAGACGAGCAGTAAGGAAAAAGCCAGCCAACTGGAAAGTGAGCAGCTGCGAACTGAGATTCAAAACCTCAGAGAGCAAAAAGAACGCTACAGCACTCTCGAGGTGGAAGGTCAGGTGCATTATCTCCAGACTGAGAAGCAGGTTTTGCAGCAAGCCCTTCAACACAGTAAGGTCAACGTTATTTCTGCGTCTGAACGGCTGGAAAATGACAAGAAACGCCTGTCACTTTATCAGGAACGTTTAAAATCCCTCGAAGCATCATTGGAGGGGTTTGAAAGAGAAGTAAGCCAAAGTAAGCAATTGGTTAATCAAAAGAGCCAGTATGCTGATTCTCTGCAAAGAGAACAGCTTGATCCAATGCGTGCTGAGTTGCAGCTCCTCGAGGAGATGAACCGTCAGATTTCGCTCCAAGACGGAGAAAACCAAAAAGAGCTCTCAAATAAGGAGCGGTTGGTCGTGCACTATAAGCTCGAAATGGTGCATCAACAAGAACGCATTGAAGCACTGCGAAGCCGTATTGAGGACGATTTTGGTTTAATCGAACTCGAATATAAGAACGAGTATTCTAAATCCACCCCACTGCCATTTCCAGACCTGGTAATTGAATCCTTGCCCGTAATCAAGGAGATACCAGAAGGAATTGAGGAAGCGATCAGGCAGCAAAAGGGTCAGATTCGCCGGATTGGAACCGTAAATCTTGAGGCAGAAACTGAATTTCACGAAGTCAAAGACCGCTACGAAAGTCTTACAACCCAAACCTCTGACCTGAAACAAGCGATCCAGGATATCGAAAAATTGATCAAAGAACTGGATGCAGTCATGCGGGAAGAATTCCTGAAGACCTTCAAAGCAGTCAGCGTCGAGTTTTCAGCCATGTTTGCGCGCTTGTTCAATGGCGGTACTGCCAGGCTGTTGCTTTCCGATGAGGAGTCGCCGATTGAGGGCGGCATTGAAATCGAAGCCAGATTACCGGGAAAGCGTGAACAGGGTCTGGTCTTGCTCTCAGGCGGTGAACGCAGCCTGACCGCAGTTGCCCTCGTGTTCGCATTGCTGCGTGTTTCGCCTACACCTTTTTGCGTTTTGGATGAGGTGGATGCGATGTTGGACGAGTCAAATGTCGGGCGTTTCCTTGACCTTTTGCGTGATCTTTCGAAGGATACTCAATTCGTTCTGATCACCCACAACCGCAACACGGTCTCTGCAGCGGATGTCATATATGGCGTCACGATGGGAAAAGACTCTGCGAGCCAGGTCATCTCGCTCAAGCTGGAAGAAGTTGACGAAAGTTTTGTAAGATAAAAAAAAGTCCGGTCTGATGAAGACCGGACTTTTTTTTGGTGACTTTACTGACCGAAGAGGAAAGCTGTCAGTTCAGCGGGAACCACTGGTTTGCTGGGGGTTACTGTCTTCCAGATTTCATCGATTTGAATGTCAGTGCGTGAATTTCGCAGGTCGAGCAGCCAATTAACAAAGAAAGACTGTTTGTTATCCTGGAACTTGGTGTCATTGATATTGTTGGTCGCCTTGGTCACGAGCTGGATTACATGCCATCCAAAAGTCGTTTGCACAGGCTCACTAATCTCACCGACCTCGTTCAGGGCGAACGCAGCGTCTTTAAATTCCTGGATAAAGCTGTCATTCTTTCCAATCCAACCGAGATCACCGCCGTTATCTTTGTTTGAGGTATCGGTAGAGTACTCAGCTGCAAGCGCAGTCCAATCTCCACCATTTTTCATCTTTTCAATAACTTCTGCGGCAACTTCCTGTGACTCGACGAGAATGTGCCTCACCCAAACCTGTTCTTCCTGTGGGACCATATCTTTCGTGAGATCTTCGAGCAGTTTTGTGCGGAGAAGATTGGTGCGGAAGATATCCTCGATCTGTTTGCGGCTGATCCCGAGATTCTTGACTTCGTCAAGATAGTTACCAAGTTCCTTGCCGTACAGTTTTGTTGTGTATACGGTAGGTGTCGGGGTAATGGTTGGGATCTCAGTTGCAGTTGGCTCTACAGTTGGGGTGGTCGACTCAGGCGCAACTTCAGTTTCGCTGATGGCTGTCGCTTCCTGAGTTGGCTCCCAACCTTCTGGGGTTGCTGTGGAGGTCGGGGCAGGTGTTGCAGTTTCGGTGGGTTTGATCAAGGCAAATTGCTCGCTTGACCATGTTGGGGTGTAAACAACGGTCGGAGTAACGGTCGGAGTTTGCGTTCCCATCGGATAAAAACCAAAGGAAGTTTGTATTGCTTCCTGGAGTTCCTTGTCAGAAACACTCAAACCACGTTTGGCAGCTTCCTCACGAATGAGTTGATCATCGATCATTTGATTGAGGACGTTTTCCCCGATCAGTTCGGTGTCATTAAGCTGAGATACCAATTCAATTCCAGCGGATTTAAACTGGCTGCCTGAATCTCCGAAGAGTTGCGCATAGTAGGCGTAGTTACTGGCGGTGGAGATCATATTCAGGCGGGAATAAGTCACATTAGACTCAAAATCACCTGCTTTGATCTCAGCATCTCCAACCCGAGCAACAACTTTATTGGGCTGGACGATGAAATTTTCGACCAGGACATAACCAAGCAAGAGGATCGCAAGTCCGATAACTACGCCAGTCACGACTAACGCGGTTTTAATTTGTTTTTCTTCGCGTTCCTTGCGAGCGATGTGCTTTTGGGTAACAATCTTTGGGCTATCGTTTTTCTTAGCCATACTTAATCACCCACCTAATTGTTTTCGGTCCAGAAATCACCCTCAAAAGGAAGTAAGGCTATGTGACGGGCATTCTTGACAGCCTTGGCAACCTCACGTTGGTGTTTGGCACAGGCGCCAGTCTGGCGACGGGGGCGGATCTTTCCGGTTTCATTGATGTAGCGTGACATCAATTCGACGTTTTTGTAATCAATAACAAGGTTCTTGTCAGAACAGAACTGACAAAACTTTGGGCGGGAAACAAAGCGGCGGGGGCGTTCGCCACGTTCACTGTTTTGGGAGCGGTCACCGCGGTCTGAGAATCTGCTTTCAGTCATGTTTACTCCTGTTATGCTTTGCGGACGACGATGTGCCGCAGAACCTGTTCGTTGTAGCCTAAGGTACGTCTGAGGCCGGCAACTTCTTCGGGTTTGAAATTGAAGTCTACAAATACATAGTAGCCTTCGTTGGCTTTGTTGATGGGGTAAGCCAGCTTGCGCTTGCCCCAGCGATCAATCTTGGCGATCTCACCACCGTTGTTCTTAATGAGGGTTTCCACATTATCCACAGCGGTGTTTAGAGATGCTTCGTCCAGATCAGCCTGGAGAATAAAGATGAGTTCATAATTGTGCATACGTGTCGAGGCTCCTTTCCTCGGGTTTGCTCCTGC
>CAYPBU010000002.1:0-70073 GCA_964409045.1 uncultured Anaerolineaceae bacterium
ACCGGTCACAACTCCGATTTCGCTGTATTCGAGGCAGCATTGATTAAAAAAAGAAAAGCCACGATCTACGATGTAGCAGAAAAAGCCGGTGTATCCAGGCAGACTGTTTCGCGCGTGTTGAATAACCGGCTGGAAGTGTCGGATGAGACCAGGCAGCGGGTAAAAGATGTTATGGATGAGCTCAACTTCCAACGGAATGCTGTTGCGTTGAGTTTGTCCAGGCAAAGAAGCTATCTGTTTGGGGTTGTTATCTCTGGCTTGAAATACCTTGGTCCTTCGCAAGTATTAAGCGGAATTACTAACAAAGCTGAAGAATTGGGCTATGGCTTATTACTCAAAGAGGTCCAAAATTCGAATTCCGCTAATATTATCCCGATAGTGAATTGGTTTAAATCTCATCAGGCGGATGGGATTATCTGGGCAGCTCCAGAGATTGAAGAGAACAGGCATTGGATTAACGATATTTTCCACCAGTTCGACATCCCTATCATTTTTTTAACCATGGAAGAAGAAAGAAACGTCACGATCGTGGCACACGACAACTTCGCGGGCGCAAAGGCGGCAGTCAATCATTTGATCCAGAAGGGCAGAAAAAATATTGCCCATGTAACTGGTCCGCTCGATTGGTGGGAAGCCCGGCAAAGGAAGCTGGGCTGGGAATCAGCATTAGCGGAAGCAGGTATCCAGGTGGACGATCGTATGTGGGCACAGGGAAGCTGGTCTTCAAAAAGCGGAAAAAGAGCCTTCCTGGAATTAATTGAAAAATTTCCCGAAGTCGATGGAATATTTGCTGGGAACGACCAGATGGCTTTGGGAATTCTCCAGGCTGCATCTGATTTTGGGAAAACAATCCCGCATGATCTCTCGATCGTCGGGTTTGATGGTACTGCCGAGTCGGAGTTCTATATTCCACCTTTATCAACTGTCTATCAAAATTGGGATGAACTGGGACGAATTGCAGTAACCGAGTTGGTTTCACAAGTAAGTGTTAAATTGACGGAAAACAAAGCGGTGGAACCAAAATATATCACAGTACAACCTGAATTAATTATCCGTCAAAGTTCGTAGTTTGAATAAGGAGGTGGCAATATTAATAATCTGTGGATGTGGAATTGCTCTCAGAACAAAGAAGCAACAGAGCATTTCCGGGAACGCGAACGACCTCATAAATTTTTGAGCATACTCGCTAATGAATTGTCAGCAAAAATATCAAATTGATCATTTGGAGGAGACTATGTTTTTCAAAAAGAATTCCATTAAGTTCGTAATCCTGGCAGTAATCTTTACTATGGCTCTAAGCGCCTGCACTACTGCCGCAGCTCCAACCACCGCCCCTGAAAGCAAACCAGCCACCTTCGGCCAGGCAAGCTGTGCCCCAAATTGTACTTACAAAGACATGGTAATGTGCTACCCTCAACTTGGTGCTGAAAGCGACTGGCGCACTGCCAATACCGCTTCATTCAAAGACCAGGCTGCAACAGACGGCTTCCAGTTGGTGTTCTCGGATGCCCAGCAGAAACAGGAAAACCAAATCTCAGCTGTTCGCGCCTGTATCCAGCAGGGTGTCAGTGTAATTGCTCTCCCGCCTGTGGTTGAGGATGGTTGGGATGCTGTTCTAACCGAAGCTAAAAATGCCGGTATTCCCGTCATTATCGTAGACCGTTCCGTCAGCGCAGACGCTTCATTGTATGTTTCCCATATTGGCTCTGACATGAAGTTAGAGGGTGAGCGTGCTGCTGAAGAATTCAACAAGAAATTCCCCGATGGAGCAAAGATTTTGGAACTCTCCGGCACCACTGGCTCCGGTGCCGCAGTCGGTCGCGCAGAAGGTTTCCGCGCGAAACTCAACCCAAACATCGAGATTATTGATTCCCAAACTGGTAACTTCACCCGTGCAGAAGCTGTTCCTGTGATGCAGGCATTCTTACAGAAGTACAAAGCCGGCACAGATTTCCAGGGCATCTTTATTCACAATGATGACATGGGACTTGGTGCTATCGAAGCCTTGAAGGCTGCTGGTGTAAAACCAGGTGACCTCTTCCTCGTTTCTGTTGATGGTACTCGCGGCGGTTTCCAGGCTATGATCGATGGCTGGTTCCAAGCCGATGTCGAATGCAATCCTTTGCTCGGACCCCAGGTTGCGGAAATGTCGTTGAAGCTCATGAACGGTCTGCCTATCGATAGGGAAGTTTTGACCAATGAGACCGTTTACTATCCTGATAATGCTGCCGAGTTGCTGCCAACCCGCAAGTACTAAATCAGGCTTGAACTCCGCTTGAAGTCCTCGTACTTCCGCGTGAATGAATTGAGTAGTGACAGGGAGCGGCTTGGCAAATGCTTTGCCGCTCCCTGCAGAGAAACGCAGTGGATCTTTGAAGACTTCACTGTTTTGGGCAGACAAAATGGCAGCAAGTGTGAAAAACAGGCACTTTGAAGCACTGATTCTAAGAATTTCCGCGACGATTACTTGTCAGGGCGGAAAAGCGATCTAAAAGCGTCGCGATCAGGCTCTGATCCACAGCTTAGCAGGAGAGACATGAACCAGAAGTCATTATTCAGACGATTCCGTGAAAGCCAGGTTTTTTGGCCGCTTGTGGCTTGGGTCATTATTCTGGCTGTGGATGCCATCATCGACCCCACTTTTTTTAGACTTGGAATTATTGAAGATCCCACATACGGGAAACATTTATACGGCAACCTGGTGGACATATTCAACAACGGCGCGCCTCTGATGTTGGTGGCCATCGGCATGACGTTGGTGATCGCCACTGGCGGCATTGACCTATCGGTCGGTGCTGTGATCGCTATTTCTGCGGCAATGGGTGCGGTCCTGATCAATCCTGCACTCGGTAACAAACTGATCTCTAATGAGATCCTGACTAGAAATGCAACCAATACCCCACTGACAATCATTATTTTGGCGGATTTATTAGCGGGCACACTTTGCGGGCTCTGGAACGGTTTTCTGGTCTCCAGGGGTAAGATCCAACCGATGGTTGCTACGCTGATCTTGATGGTTGCAGGCCGTGGAATAGCACAACTCATCACGAATGGCCAGATTATGACGATCTATTACACACCATATTTTTGGTTTGGGAATGGCTATATCCTGGGATTACCAGTTTCAATTTATATTGTCGCGTTGGTTCTGATCATCGGATGGGTTCTGGTGCGAAAAACATCCATCGGTTTGTTCATCGAAACGGTCGGAACCAATGCCAAGTCAGCTTATTACAGCGGCATCAACGAAAAGAATGTCAAATTGTTTGCTTACATGTTCTGCGGTTTCTGCGGCGCGATTGCTGGTTTGATCCTCAGCTCCTACGTGCACAGCGCGGATGGAAACAATAACGGCTTGAACTACGAGCTGGATGCTATTCTGGCGGTCGTCATGGGTGGCACATTGATGACTGGTGGACGGTTCAGTTTGCTGGCCAGCACCATTGGTGCTGTGGTGATTTGGACTTTTACCGTTACAGTTTATCACCTGGGTGTGCCGGCAAATGCGCTGTTGGCAGCAAAAGCCATCCTGGTTCTCGTTGTCGTTCTGCTCTATTCCGATTACATGCGCCGGTTTATCAATCGCATTACCCTGAGACGAAAAGGAGCCGAGCATGAAGCATCGAATTAGCCGCTTCTTGATACAGAATGGGAGTGTGCTCTTACCATTGGCGGTTTTTCTTGCGGTATATATTATCGGTGGAAGATTGTATCCCACCATGCAGAAGCCGCAGGTCTTCTTCAATCTTTTCATTAATGATTCCAGCCTCTTGCTTGTCTCCATTGGCATGACACTTGTGATCCTGACGGGTGGGATCGACTTGTCGGTAGGTGGGGTTATTGCCCTTGTCACCTCGGCTTCGGCGGTGATGCTGAGGTCGGGTGTGAGTGCGTACATCGTCATGCCGCTGATGATTCTCATCGGTGTTTCTTTGGGCAGTTTTTTGGGCTGGATCATCCAGGACCTGAAAGTTCAACCCTTCATTGCCACCCTGATGGGGCTTTTCTTCGCCCGTGGCTTGGCATATATCATTAGTTTGACCTCTGTCCCGATCAAGGACGAAGTCTATAAAGCTATCGCCTTGACCCCCATTTACCTTCCCTTCCTGCCCAAAACGTATATCTATGCCACCACACTGGTTGGTCCGATTATGCTTCTGGTGGCAATCTACCTGACCCATTTCACAAGGTTTGGCCGCACTATCTATGCCATCGGCAGTAATGAACAATCGGCGACATTGATGGGTTTGCCGGTACGACGTGTCAAAATAATGGTCTACGCTTTCAGCGGTTTTTGCTCTGCTTTGGCTGGTATCGTTTTCAGCATCTCGCTCTTGGCGGGATATGGGCAATTCGCCACTGGCATGGAGCTTGACGCCATCGCGGCGGTCGTAATCGGCGGAACGGCATTAACCGGTGGGGTTGGCAATGTAATTGGCACCTTGTTTGGCGTGCTGATCCATGGCACGACCGTTTCCATCCTCCAGTTCAATGGGACTTTAA
The DNA here is from genome assembly GCA_964409045.1 of uncultured Anaerolineaceae bacterium. Taxonomy (GTDB): domain Bacteria; phylum Chloroflexota; class Anaerolineae; order Anaerolineales; family Anaerolineaceae; genus Mesolinea. Next base: position 4,504 of record CAYPBU010000002.1, read on the forward strand.
GCTCCTGGTGGACTCGTATCGTTGTTGGCGTATTGACCCTGCTGGCCATTGGCGTGCAAAGTTTCTTCTACGTCAGGAAAAAGCGCTCTTAAGAAACAGGTACTGGCCGATAGAACTGGAATAAATTGAGGTAGGTTATGACCGAGACAGACAACAAAATCGTAAATATGGAAGGTATTAGTAAATCCTTCTTGAGCGTACAAGCGCTGGATAATGTCGATTTCTCCCTGGTGAAGGGGGAGATACACGCGCTGGTAGGTGAGAACGGCGCGGGAAAATCCACCCTTATCAAGATTCTTACGGGTGTCGAGCAGCCTGATGCTGGCACCATCAAGATCAACGGCCAGAAGGAGATCATCCGCTCCACTGAAGTCGCCCAGGCACTCGGCATCAGCACGGTATACCAAGAGATTAACCTCTGTCCGCATTTAAGCGTTGCAGAAAACATCCTCATTGGGCGTGAACCGCATAAATTTGGTTTTATTGATAGAAAAGCCATGAACGCCGCAGCCACAGAAATTCTGCGCGGACTGGGCGTGGATATGGATGTAACCCTCCAGTTGGGGAACTGCTCCGTGGCCATTCAGCAAATGGCAGCCATTGCGCGGGCTTTGGAAATCTCGAACGCCAAGATCCTCGTGCTCGATGAACCGACCTCAAGCCTGGATGCCAACGAGACAGCGCAGCTTTTCAGAGTGATGCGCAGGCTTAAAGGTGAAGGTGTTTCTATCATTTTTATTACGCATTTCTTGAACCAGATCTACGAGGTTGCGGATCGGATCACGGTCTTGCGCAACGGTAAGCTGGTTGGCACTTACGATGTCAAATCGCTGTCGCGTCTTGATTTGATCACCAAAATGATCGGTCGCGCCCTGGTGGAGTATGACGAGATGGTGAATATCAAGAAGGAAAGCCGAAAATTCATCAAGAGTGAACCCTGGATGGAGGCAGAGAAATTAGCCCGCGTAGGGTCGGTGGAACCGTTCGACCTGGAACTGCGCGAGGGGGAAGTCCTCGGGTTGGCAGGTTTGTTGGGGTCAGGGCGTACAGAGATCGCCCAACTACTATTTGGAATAAACACGCCCACGAACGGAGCATTGAGTATCGATGGCAATAAACTCGAAGATTTTGCTCCACTAAAATCCATCGGGCGTGGGATTGCGCTCTGCCCGGAGGACAGGAAAGAGACTGGCATTATTGGCGACCTGACAGTTCGTGAGAACATCATCCTGGCTATGCAGGCTGGCTTGGGATGGTTCAAGTTCCTTAAAAAACAGGAGCAATACGAAATTGCTGACAAGTACATCAAGTTGTTGAATATTGCCACGCCCTCTGCTGACCAACAGGTTAAGAACCTGAGCGGTGGTAATCAGCAAAAGGTCATATTAGCCCGATGGTTGGCAACTAATCCCCGGTTACTCATCCTGGATGAACCCACCAGGGGCATAGATGTGGGCGCAAAAGCGGAAATCCAAAAACTGGTTCTCTCCCTGGCAGAGGAAGGCAAGTCGTGTGTGTTCATTTCTTCTGAACTGGAGGAAGTGTTGCGGACCAGCCACAGGGTGGCTGTTATGCGTGAACACAAGATGGTAGCTGAATTCACAGATGAATCCGGCGACCAGATCATGCAGGCAATTGCAGGAAGTTGATTGGGAAATCGATGGAAAGCATTCAGAAAATACAGCAGGGTCACGAGTGTGAGAAGTTGATTCTGGGGATCGAATTTGGATCCACCCGCATTAAAGCTGTACTGATTGATCAAAACCATCAACCTGTTGTTAGCGGCAGCCACGATTGGGAAAACCAGTACGTGAATGACTTCTGGACATATAGCCTGGAAGACATTTGGGGAGGTCTGCAGGATTGTTATTCAAAGCTGGCAGAAGCTTACCATCAGAAATTTCAACACCGACTGACGAATGTCTCCGCTATTGGTTTTAGCGCCATGATGCATGGATATCTGCCATTTGGTAAGGACGGGGAGTTGCTGGTGCCTTTCCGTACCTGGCGCAACACCACGACAGGACAAGCCGCCGACCAACTGACGCATCGATTTCAATTCAATATTCCTCAAAGGTGGAGTATTGCCCACCTTTATCAGGCGATACTGAACGACGAACCCCACGTCAGCAAGATCAACCATTTGACAACACTGGCTGGTTATGTTCATTGGCAATTTACTGGAGAGAAAATCCTGGGCATTGGGGATGCTTCGGGTATGTTCCCTATCGATAGCGACAACCAAACCTATGACCGACGAATGATTGACCTGTTCAATTCGAAAGTGGCGGAGAGAAACTACCCCTGGAAGCTCCAGGAGATTTTGCCCGAAGTTGCCATGGCAGGCACACCTGCCGGTTTTCTTTCGGATGAAGGCGCGAGATTGCTGGATCCCATTGGATTCTTACAAGCAGGTATCCCCCTCTGCCCGCCCGAAGGGGATGCCGGAACTGGCATGGTTGCCACCAACAGCGTGGCTGAACTAACAGGCAACATTTCGGCTGGCACGTCGGTTTTTGCCATGATCGTCCTGGAAAAAGCAATTTCCAGAGTGTACCCGGAGATTGATATCGTCTGCACACCTGCCGGTAAACCCGTGGCAATGGTTCACAGCAACAATTGCACTTCCGATATCAACGCCTGGGTGGAGTTGTTCCATGAATTCTCCCGCACCATTGGCCAGGAAGTCAGTCAATCCGAAATATTCGAGAGCCTATTCCAAAAAGCCCTGGAAGGTGATGCGGACTGCGGAAAATTACTCTCATACAACTATTTTTCCGGTGAGCCAATCACGCGTCTGGAAGAAGGACGGCCTTTGTTTGTCCGCATGCCAGACAGCCGGTTTTCGTTAGCCAACTTTATGCGGATGCACCTGTATTCAGCGATTGCCACACTACGGATTGGGATGGACATCCTCTTTGTTGATGAGCAGGTCAAAATCGGTCAACTGCTGGGTCACGGTGGCTTTTTCAAAACCAAAAATGTCGGTCAGAGCATCATGGCTGCGGCATTGAACGTTCCGATTTCTGTGATGGAGACGGCAGGTGAGGGCGGCGCATGGGGGATCGCTTTACTTGCATCCTACATGTCGCATAAGGACGGTGGCGAGTCGCTGCAGTCTTATCTCTCTACTAAAGTTTTTGCGGATGCACCCGGGTCGACGATCTATCCAGATCAGGAAAATGTTCTTGGGTTTGAAACCTTCATGGAACGCTACAAAGCAGGATTGATCATTGAAAAGACCGCAGTGAAATCCTTGGAGTGATGTACAAGGATGGTCGTTTTGTCCGCGCAAGAAGGAATTTTGCTCCAGGACAACTGATATTGAGTAAGTGAACAAAGACGGAGGTAATGATGAAGAAAATTGAAGGGAATGAGGTCTGGTTTGTTGTGGGTTCGCAGCTCTTATACGGCCCCAAGGTTCTTGAGACTGTGGCAACGCGCGGCCAGGAAATGGCATCATTTATTGATTCAAAAGAAGACATTCCCTGTAAATTTGTCTATAAAGGCACAATCAAGTCGAACGAAGAAGTCACCGCGATCGTCAAACAAGCAAATTACGATGATAACTGCGTCGGAATCGTTGCCTGGTGCCACACCTTCTCTCCGTCAAAGATGTGGATCAACGGGTTGAACCTGTTACAAAAACCCTATTGCCATTTTGCTACCCAATACAACCTCCAAATTCCTAATGAAGAAATCGATATGGATTTCATGAACCTCAATCAGGCTGCCCATGGTGACCGCGAGCACGGCTTCATCGGGGCGCGAATGCGTCTGCACAGGAAGGTCATCGTCGGGTACTGGAAGGATGAAAACGTCCTGAAAGAGTTGGGGGGATGGATGCGGGCCGCGATTGGGTACAAAGTTAGCCAGAACCTTTCCGTTGTCCGCTTCGGGGACAATATGCGCGAGGTGGCAGTCACCGAAGGCGATAAGGTCGAAGCGCAAATCAAATTAGGCTGGCAGGTCAACACATGGCCGGTTGGCGAGCTTGTTGCTGAGATCAGCAAAGTGACTGATGATGAAGTGCAGGCGAAAGTCAATGAATATATGGCAGAATTCCAACTCGACACGGATGATCTTCACGCCGTGACTTATCAGGCCAAGCAAGAAATAGCCATGGAGCGCATCCTGCAAAGGCAGCACGCGGATGCATACACCAACACCTTCGAAGATTTATGGGGATTGGAAGAGCTTCCAGGTATTGCGTCGCAGCACTTAATGTCCCGGGGTTATGGCTACGGAGCGGAGGGCGACTGGAAGACCTCCGCCATGGTCCACATCATAAAAGCAATGGCGCAGGGGCTCAAAGGCGGCAGCTCCTTCATGGAGGATTACACCTATCATTTTGAAGAGGACGACGGTTACTCGCTTGGTGCCCATATGCTCGAAATTTGCCCATCCATTGCAGCGTCGAAACCGCGCATTGAAGTTCATCCGCTTGGAATTGGCGGTAAAGAATCCCCAGCCCGCCTTGTGTTCGAGGGGCACGAGGGCAAAGCGGTTGTCATTTCTCTGATTGATATGGGAGGAAGGCTGCGGCTCATCGTGCAGGATATCGAGTGCGTCAAGCCGATCATGGAGATGCCCAACCTGCCCGTTGCCCGGGTGATGTGGAAAATCAAGCCGAACCTGCGGGAAGGGATCAAACAGTGGATCACAGCCGGCGGTGCCCACCATACCGTGTTGACCTATGATGTGACCCCGGAGATGCTTGAAGCCTGGGCTGAAATTATGGATATCGAGTTTGTTCACCTCACTGAAAATACAACCAGCGAGGAATTAATCAAGGAACTCCGTGTCAACGACTTGCTCTGGAAATTGAAATAAAGTGCTCGAGAAAACAAGAAAGCAAGTGCTGAGAGTTAACTTACTTTAGCAAAAATCGAACTGCTAAAGTTCGCCTAGATAAACATCTCCGATATTGATAGTGTATATTACTATACTGTTATAATTGGATAAACAATATCGATATTTTGTCAATAGACTCTTTAGGAAAGGGGTCCTTGCATGCCAAATCAGCCAACTCTTCAAGGGTTTCGGATAGATGGAACATGGAACTTTGATAGAACATTGATTTGGGTAGGTGCTGGGATTTCTTATCCAACGCCAACTTGTTTGCCTTTAGGATCAGACCTTACCGCTTTTACACTAGAAGAAACTTGTGGGGCGTTAATTTCAAAAAAGATCCTTCGAGTTTGGGATAAAGTGACTAAAACTGCCCTTATTCGACAAGGAGTTGAACTTGGCCAGATCCCGAGGTTAGAGGCAATTTTAGATGTTATCAGAAAATCTGAGATAAGTTTTTTACCTTCGACATATTCGTTTTTCTCAGGATTTCATGCTTTTGCTTTAGCGCCACCAAACTTCATTCATTACCATCTGGCAACCTTAATCAATGAAGGTGCAACTGTCATTACACCCAACTTTGATCTTTGTATAGAAAAAGCATGGGAATACTTGTTTGAATCCGCAACAATTACATCTACGACGGAATTTGGCTTAATTAGGAATTATCTGGGCAATAAATCCATGAACGGCCAAGTTTGGCACTACCACGGTATTGGCACTGATCCTGATACGTTAGGTGCAACTGTCATGTCCATTAAAGCGGGATTCTCACAAGACCTAAAGAATCACTTGATTGAAAAAATAAATAGATGTGAGACAGTCATTTTTATTGGTTACAGTTTTTCTGACGGTTTTGATGTCAATCCGTTTTTCCTCTCCTTGCCTGATAGTTTTTTTGATCACACTAAGGCGATTTTTATAAAGCATGTCAATGGAGAGCAGTTATCAAAACTTTCTACTCCTATCAACGCTTTCGAATCTCAGTGGCATGATTTAAAAAGGATTAAAAGAGTGTTGGCATGCTTCACAATTGTTGAATTTTACCAAGGTGATACTCGCAACTTTTTTGATGAAGCAAAAGTGGAAGAAGTCACTACTTTTGATTGGAAAAATACCTTTAAATTGCAATCAAAATTATCGGATTTGAAAATAGTAAAACCATTGATGATTTGCTCATTGACAAATTACCTTGGTTTTAATGTAAACCTCATTCAGCCAAACATCACTAGAAGGGTAAGAGAAAATAGCCAACATTATGATAAAGTTTTCTTCATAGATCAATTGACACAAGCATTACGACGACAAGGTCTTTCCGTTTTTGAGAAGAAGTATCATCTTGAAAAGGCCGGTGAACTTGGAAAGACTGACTTGTTAGGTTATTACTACTCACGTAGTAATTACTCAAAGGCCCAAGAGTATGCAGTTCCGCTAGAACTAGTGGAAGCCTCCATAAACAATTCCGAGCAGGAACTAAGTTGGGTTCAATTCACATCTCTAGCTTCATATTGCCGTCCAATAGTAATGCACTACGTACAGTATTTTTTTGAGAGACATGTGAGCATAAAACATAAATCTATGATACGAGACTTACAAGTCATTCTTGGCAAAATTAACTCAAAATCTTTACAAAGTATCCTTAATGTAAACCAGTTAGGCACTTCATTACGCTTCCAATTTCTCTTTCACACCCTTGATAATAATGGAGATATTAGCAATGCTTTATTGAGGAGGGCAATTGACATTTATTCTGAGAATACCAGCATTCCAGGCTATATCAGCGTATTTCGTGACATAGCTATTAACTACTTTCTGGCTGCAAAACTATTTGGACGGAAGGATTGTTTTTCCGACTCTTTTAAATATGCAAAGACATCCTTACTCATCGCACATGATGTTTTGGATATTCCAGGATTCCTCAGAGCTTTATCAGTGTTAATTTATATCGGGGTCGAGAAATTCCTTTCATTTGTATTAAGGAATAACGAATGATCTTATTCCATGGCACTACAGCTGAAAGAGCCAAACGCATTTTCAAGGAAGGTTGCGTTAACAAGGATAGCGGCAAATTTTATACCCGACAAGAAAATGGGGATGGATACACAACGGACGGCTTTATCTATCTATCAACTGAGTTGACTTTAGCAATATATTTCGCTAATTGTCACACCTTGGTGGATAAATCCACCTCGATTTTTATTTTCAAGTTTGACATCCCACTTAACTTAATCGAGCCTGACTTTGATGAACTGCGTCATCAAGGCGCGACCCGAATCTTAACTGATTATTACGGTGGGGAATTGGAATGCAGTCTGCAAGAACATAAATGTTGCCGTGTCGCATTGAATATATGCTTTGGCTCATTTCAAAGTAGTTACATTGAGATTGAACTGCCTAAATCGCGAATAAATGAAATTGTTGGATCCGTTGGACTAAATCTTAGTGATACATTGCGGTCCTATTCTGATTATCAAAAAGAATGGATGCAAAAAATTTCCTGGAATCAGTTATAAGTGATTTTTGGATATTAAGCAAAAACCTAATTGAAACATACCATTTTATAAGTAGTAATAAATCTTATAATGTTGAGTAAGAAAACGGTCTACATATTGAGATAAGGAGAAATTTGAAAATATTTATTATGGGATTAACAGCTTGTGGGAAGACAAGGCAAGCGAAAAACATAGCAGAACATTTTGGCTTGACTTATATAGGTGGATCCCAGGTCTTATTGTCTAAATTAGGTTTTGAAGATAACTCAATAGATCATTTTTGGTTAGATACTATTGGTAATCAAATGAACACTATTAGAGACGATTCGGATAATGACATACTCGTTGATAATTATCTTCTAAATAAAGCCACTAGAGAAGAAGATCTCGTTTTTGATTCATGGACAATTCCTTGGCTATATTCTGGGGCAGACGTAATAAGAGTCTATCTTCAACCAACCTTAGAATTCCGTGCAAAATTAGCATATGTCTCGAAAACTAATAAGTGTTTTAGTGTTGATGAACTAATGAGATTAATTACGATAAAAGACGAGGAAAGTAGGAAAAGGTTCCTAAATCTATACGGTTTCGATATATATGATACTAGTATTTTTGACATAGTATTTGATAATACCTTGCTCGAAAAACAAGAGACATCATCCATCTTGATCAAACGAATTTCTGAATTATTGAGTACCAACAATGTACAACCTAAGTAGAGCTAGCAGATCAAAGTCATATCATAAGCCATCATAATTTCCCCTTCAGATCAAGATTGCTTTGATTCAATAGTTTGACTACGTTTGTTTAAATTCCTCTGTTAATTACTTTGGCCTGATGAATTCAAAAAACGGACAACTGGAAGTTCAGGAGTTTGGTTTTTTTGGTTTCTCCCTTGCAACCTAAAGGTCGTCGTTGCATAGGCTCCCAGCTACTGATCTTTGAATTCCAGGTCGTCTTAGTTAAGTCGTTTACCCTGTTTCGCGAGGCATGGCAAATACCTCGGCGGGAGTAACTCCACTCTCTACTAATAATGTACCTTTCCAAAAAGTTTCAAACATTTTCAACCCATCTCCAATGAATCAGAAGAGCCTGGGAAGGGCTAATGCAAGCTACTCCCAGTTTCCAAAGGTTGAATTGGCTGAAGGGACTGATCATGTTGGCGGAGTGAGCATAGTAGAAATCTTCGCTCTTTGTGATGGCAATCCTCTTATCCAGCTAGTCCAAATCCCTACCGTCAAGATCCTGAGTTTTGAGTGAACTGCGAGCACTGGCAAATACCCGCAAGGGGTACTGCGTCGGCTATCTGCCACTATAAGGTGAATATTCTATCTACACATCGCGACGGATTTGCTAGCTGCGTTTTGCCATGATTACAAACCATTACTTTTGATAGTAGTAATAGACCTGTCAAATTAGTCAAATTGGCTATTGGAATTGTTTATGGGTTGACGATCAGAAGACTAACCGATATATTTCTCCTTTGCAGCAGGTTATCGACAAGGATACTTACATAACCGAGAATGAATGTGAATCAACGAATAAGTCATCAGCACCTAATTCTTCGGTATAATAGTTGCATAAGGCAACCGATTGGCAAAATTTTATGAAGCAAAATCAACACGCACAAATCGATCACCTTCTTTTCCAGGTGTTACGTACCATCTTTCACTACGAGCGTAGTATTGCCATGGATTACGGGCTGGACTTTCAGCAGATCTATGCCCTCCAATTTCTGCGCCGGCATCCCAGCGCGCGCCTCACCGAGATTGCAGAAGAAATGGAGCTGCCCAAATTCACCGCCAGCCGCCTGCTAAACCGGTTGGTGGAAGTAGGGTATTTATCCAAAACCCAAGACCAAACCGACCGCAGGAATTATCACCTTCACCTTGAAGACAAGGGAGAAGGTATCCTTCAGGATATTGAAACCGCGAGTTATACCCGAATCTCAACCAACATCGAGGGTTTTTCTCCTGAAGAAATTAGTGAGCTCTATGAGGTTGCCGAGCATTTGCCCAAAGTCTTGGGTGTGACCGAAAAAGTTAAGGGTCACTGATGCAAAGTAACTCAAGGAGTTTTCATTGAAATCGTACACGGGAAAAGTATTATGGGTTGATCTGACTCAGAATTCATTTACAGAAGAACTGATTCCAGATTCGATATATCGGAAATATCTTGCAGGGATTGGTTTGGGTGCTGCGCTACTGTATCGGGAAATTCCTGCCGGTGCTGATCCTCTCGGACCAGACAATATCCTGGGATTTGTCTCTGGCTTGCTCACCGGAACAGGCAGTTTGTTCTCGGGGCGCTGGATGGCAGTCGGAAAATCCCCTCTCACAGGCACCTGGGGTGACTCTAACTGCGGCGGCACGCTCTCTTATGCCATCAAGCAGAGCGGGTATGATGGCATTTTCTTTAAAGGCATCAGCGCAAAACCAGTTTACCTATTTATCGACCACCAAGGGCCATCTTTGCGTGACGCAACACACCTTTGGGGGAAAGACGCAGTCGAAACTGAAGACCTGCTTCGAACCGAATACAGCGGGAAGCGAAAGCCCGCCATTGCAACGATCGGACAAGCTGGAGAGAATTGCTCGCTTATTTCGGGAATTGTCAACGATCGAGGTCGCCTGGCCGCTCGTTCCGGGCTTGGTGCGGTCATGGGATCGAAGAATCTAAAAGCCGTTGTTTTGATCGGTTCAAAGAGAGTGGCTGCACACAACCCGGTACAAATGAGATTATTGTCGGTGCGCTGCTCGAGAGATATCAAAGTACCCATGAAACCAATCCCTTCCGCATTCCTTTCAGCCTTCGGATGGATTCTGGGTAAACTCCCTGTTGGTTTCAAGATACCAGGTTTCATTATGGGAGGAATCCTGTCCAAATGGGGCACCATCGGCACTTTCCCTGCCTCGGTGATGATGGGTGATACACCGTTTAAGAATTGGGTTGGTACCAATCGCGACATGCCCAATATCAATAAAAAAATTGATCCAGATAAGATCATCACTGCGCAAAAACGCAAATACCACTGTCATGGCTGCCCAATTGGCTGCGGTGGAATCGTGGAGATGCCCGACAAGAAACAAGAGACGCATAAGCTCGAATATGAAACCACGGCTTCGTTCTCCACTATGCTGCTTAACGAGGACTTGGATCTGGTCTACGAATTGAATGAAATGCTCAACCGCGCTGGTATGGATACAATTTCTGCTGGCGGGGCAGTAGCCTTTGCCATGGAATGCTTTGAAAAAGGGTGGATCACCAAAGAGGACACCGGCGGTATTGAGTTGACATGGGGGAACGCCGCTGCCATTCGCGCGGTGGTCGAACAGATGATCACCCGAGAAGGGTTTGGAGCAGTCCTCGCGGATGGCGTAAAAAAGGCGGCAGAAAAACTCGGATCTCATACGCTGGACTCAGCCATCCACGCAGGTGGACAGGAAATTGCCTACCACGACCCGCGCCTCGACCCTGGGATGGGATTGCATGCCAGCGTCGATCCAACCCCCGGACGCCATACGACTGGCGCCCAGCTGTATTACGGCATGTTCAAGCTCTGGACGCGTGTTCCCGGGCTGCCGCGGTCTGCCCAGTTCTATAATAAAGATACCCGTTATCTGCCCGGAAATGGTAGAACCGAAGGTGCTATTGCCGTTTCAGAATTCACTCAATTCTACAACTCCATCGGAGCATGTTACATGGGCATGTTGATTGGCGTGGATCGGGTGCCGGTCTTCGAATGGACCAACGCAGCCACCGGTTGGGATTTGGACCCTGCGGAATATATGCGTATCGGGCGGCGCATCCAGACCCTGCGGCAGATGTTCAATATTCGCGAGGGGATTGACCCACGGAAGATTAAGATCAGCAAACGGCTGACTGGCGACCCGCCGCAAGACACCGGCCCCAACAGTGGGGTGAAATATGATATCGACGTTTTAATCCAAGCCTATTGGAAAGCAATTGGTTGGGATCCTGAGACAGGTGTACCGACACAAGAGACGCTGGATGCGCTCGAGATGAGCGATGTGCTATTACCAGAATCGCAAGGGGTAGGTCTATGAGCTATTCCATCCAAAACATGTGCAAGGGATGCACTGCCTGTGCAAGGGTTTGCCCGGTGAATGCCATTAGCGGAGTACGCAACCAGGTGCACCATATCAACGCCAACATCTGTATCGAGTGTGGTACCTGCGGGAGAGTTTGTAACTTCCAGTCCGTTTTCGATGCTGCAGGCAATCTACAGCAGCCGCTTAAGCGCTCTTTATGGCTGAAACCGTCCGTCGATGCTAAAAAATGCGTCTCATGCGGTCTTTGCGTGCAGGAATGCCCCACGGGGGCGATGGAATTTGAGCCGCTAACCAACCATTATGGCGACACGATTGCCTGCCTGGGGGATCCCAAGATTTGCATCGGGTGTTCTTTCTGTCAGACGATCTGCCCGGTGGGGGCAATCACTATGATTTCTTTTCTTCCCAGTTCGAAGGCCGAAAAAAGTAATTGAATGGAGAGTAAGATGGAACCAGGTGCACGAAGCGTTGTCGTCATAAGCCATGCTAAGGACATCGATTTTACTCGTGACTATGTATCACTCCCCCGTGAATATGGATCACTTGCCTATGATGAACGGGAGGATGTGAAGGCAATCAAGGCAGTTGTGCGAGAAAATCTTGAGAATTTGGACGCTGAAATTCACTTCACAGAAAAACTCCGGGACCGCAAAGTTATCATTAAGCCGAACCTGGTCACCGTATTTCACGATTTGGGAATGCGAGAACGCGATTATCCCGAATCGACTGATCCACGGGTAATTGATGCAGTGATCGAATTCCTGCAGCAGTTCACCAACCACATCACCATTGTTGAATCCTCCGGTCGTGGAATGCCAACACAGGCTTCCTTCCACGTGGCAGGTCTGGACCGACTGGCAAAACACCGCAAGGTCAATTTGATCGCGTTGGAGGAGGAGCCCACCGACCGCTACCTGCTGCCGCGAGCGCGAGTGATGCGAGAGATCGTCATCCCCCGCATTTTTTCGGAAGTGGTCAGAGGTGAAGCCTTTTACATTTCCATGCCCAAGATGAAAACCAACCTGTACACCGGTGTGACGCTAGGCTTTAAGAATGCCATGGGCACAATCGCCTACAACCTGCGCCAGCGTAATCATAATCACGCCATCAATCAAAAACTGGTGGATATGCTGCACTTGTTCAAGGCGGATCTCGTGATCATTGATGGGATTGTGGGTGGAGAGGGTAATTGCCCTGCTCCTGTAGACCCGGTGCAAAGCAAGGTCATCATTAGCGGCAACCAAAGCGTGGAAACAGACCGGGTTGCCACGCGCATGATGGGTTTTGATCCTGAAACCATCCCCCTGATGCGTATTGCTGCTGCAGACGGATTCAACGATCCCGATGTGAAGATCATTGGGGAACAAAAGGTGACACCCTACCGCCCGGCTGATCCATCATTGCTCGGTGGGTGGATGAAAGAGAACTTTCCAAATGTAAGGGTCCTGATCGGACACAGCAAACCCGGCGCGCCTATCCTGGATCAGTGTACTAGCTGTGATGAAAAACAGTTAGGCGAGCTTGAAAATGTCTGCCGTGGTGGCTGCCTGGCAACCACGCGGTATGCCTTCGATATGCTATTTTATGAGGGCAAGAAACGTGACTTTAAATTGACATTGATCCTGGGAGCTGGCGTAAAGAACAATGGCAGTGTGTTGTATTATGACGGGTATGGAAAGCCTTACTCCTTGGCTGATATTGCTGCATTAGAAGGGAAGAAGTTGGCTATCGGGACTTGCTCGCGTCCCCTAAAGGAAATTGTGGATAGTCATGTTGATGGTTGTATGCCCTTCCCCAATTCGCCTCACATGGTCATCCATCAGATGAGTGGGACGATGTGTTCTGTGATTTCCCCGCGCAACCGGTATCTTCTCCCCGCGCTGTTCGCCACTCTGCGGGCTTGTGAGCGGCGCAAAGCCTTGCTGCGTTCGGGTCAGCGCATCGATATTCCCCTGCACCACGAAGACATGGTATATAAAACCCGTGAGTTAACAGAAGAGGAAATGAACCTGCCGTATATCTATGAACCATTCGATCCGCTCACATCCACCGAAATAAAAAGGTTGTGTGCCTCGGAAAATCGAAGTATTCTTGCGACATTCCTTCCGTAAGAGGAGCTGATTGATGCAGAACTCAAAAGTGTTTTGGATCATCCTGATGTCATTTGCCCTGGGCCTCTATCTTTTGGGATTGGGATTGTGGATCTTTTCTTCTGTACGCTGGCTGGGTGCGGGTCTTGTTCTCGGCATCCTGTTCCTGCATATCTGCGAACTCAAAACCGCATTGCAGATTGGGCGAGAAAAGAACCTTCCTGACGCTCGTATTTGGTTAATGGACTTGGTTTTCGGGTTTACCTGGTGGCTACCGCTTAAGAAGGGTGTATTTATTTCATAACAAAGTCCATAATTGGGTAGAAAAAAAGGTCTGGAGAAGTACTATCTCCAGACCTTTTTTGTTTATTCCCAATTATTTACTAGTCGTATTCACCATACTCGCAACCGCCCAGCTCGCCGTCGAAATCACCAATCTTTTGATAATTTCCATTGATCTTGCGGTAAAGCGTGACGGAACCTTTTGCGTAACCACCGTTCCAAAGTTGGTTATGACGCTTAAGTCCGTCCGGGTTTTCATAATTGACATTCAACATAGTATCCCGCGGGCAGGAGAAATGAATCTCAATCTTGCCCTTCTTGTTCCATGCTGTAATATTCCACTCAACTTTTTCATCGGTAACCGGGCAATCGAAGACCTGGTGGGGTCCAGTCCAAACCTTTGAGAAGTTGAACTCGAATAACTCACCTTCATGGTAAAAGGCAATTAGAAGCCTTCTTGGAAGGGAAACGCCGAATACCACCGGCTGAGCGCCGCCGACATCCAGGCTGGTTCGGGACAATGTCTTGCCAGTGGCGCGGTCGGTAAAATTATTGCAGTTCAGCCACACCCATGGGCTGGTGTAATCGGATCCCCAGTTCTTATCCTGGTATCCAGCGCTGGTATCTGGTTCGACTCTGAATACCTCACCATTGAAAACTATTTTCCCTTCATAACGCGTACGCATACCGGCGGCGTGCCAGTACATCTGGAATGCGTTGATATTTCGGAAGAATGGCGACGTGCCAAATCCAACACTGTAAGGAAGAATCTTGTCTGCTTTCAGATCCCAACTCATCTCACCAGCATCAGACATGTACTCAGGGTGTGCTCTTGCCTCATCGGCACTCAACTTAACCGATCCGACCAGGTGAGACTCTGTGGCGAGATGATCGCCGATGTGAACATCCATTTTCATTGGATTTGCTGAGAACTTTGAGATTGGATAGAGATTATGAATTTGCGTGGCTACTTCTTTTCCCCAACAACCTGCCTTGAGCATTGCATAAGAAGGCTTGATGCCTTTGGCGCGGTTTTCAGGAAGCTGTCCGGGGATGACTGTTTCACCACCTAATGCGGGGTTGATGACATAATATTCAATAAAAAACGGGCGTTTCTCACCGGTTTTTTCGTTCACCCCTACCAGGGAATGCCACCACCAGTCGTAGCCTCGTTTTGCGCTAGCTCCTTTGAGCATATAGCCATTACGGTCGTCCATAATCTTCCTCCTTTATATATGAATGTTTTTGCGGATAAGAAAATTGTATCATATAAGTTGCAGTATGCAACTAAAATTGAGACTAATTTGATCCTCTGCGATCACTACGCGGCATCCTTTGAAGGCCAGGAAAATTGAAAGCACACCCGGTAACATAGAAAAAAACTGGGCAGCCATGGCTGCCCAGTTATGAAATTCTGATTCCTCTTTTGCTTAACATGCGGGTGCACATCATGCCACCATCCACGTGCAAAGTTTCGCCGTGGATATAGCAGGCTGCATCACTTGCGAGGAACAATATCGCAGCGGCAATGTTATCCGGTTCACCGATGCGCCTCAGCGGAATCTTTTCCAAGAAGTATTGCGCTTGATCTTCGTCGCCCAACATATTATGGGTCAACCCGGTCAGTACCATACCTGGTGCGACAGCATTGACATTGATGTTGTAGCCCGAGCAGTCCACCGCAATGCCCTGGGTCATCATCTTGGCTGCGCCCTTGCTGGTGTTGTAGATCGACTGTCCCTGGCCGGCTACTTCTCCCATGATGGAAGTGATGTTCACGATCTTCCCGTAATCATTGTCCATCATTGTTGGCAGCACTGCCCGGCTGAAGAAGAAAATGCCGCGCACGTTGATTTCCATCACCCGGTCATATTCATCATTTTCAATCATGGCAAATGGCAGGAATTGACCTGTGCCGGCATTATTGACCAGGATATCGATGGTCCCGTATCGCTCGAGTGTAGCATTGATACAGGCTTCCACTTCCTCCTGCGAGCGTACATTCACTTTCCTGATCAGGCATTCTCCCCCGGCATCTTTTATCAGACTCTCCGTCTGGGCAAGGCCTTCCATGTTCACATCACAGATCGTCAGTTTCGCGCCTTCGCGGGCAAATTGCACTGCCGCAGCCTGGCCAATCCCAGAGGCTGCTCCTGTCACGATGGCTACCTTGTTTTCAAATCGCTTGCACATAAATCCTCCAAAGAATTATTCTAGAACTGAGGCGATTGAGTTAACAACCGCTTGCACGATGTGTTTCCGGTAAGGGCCAACAGGGGTGCCGGCATAGATGCCGGTGGTCTTGTTTTCGTGGAAGGTGCGAACCAGAGGTTTTTCCCAATCCGGGTAAGGCACCGGCTGGTTCTTGTCGTATTCACGAAAGGCACAGAACTTTTTCATCGCGTGGAAGATCATCAGGTCGGTGTTTTCGGCTGGAAATTCCGTTGGGAGTTCGAGCGCATAATCAAACTGTTCATCGATAGCCTTGCGGTAGGCGTTTTGCGTCTCGATTTTCAGACCCTTCTTATCCCAGTACTCGTCGGCATATTCATCCGATGTCCAGATTAGCTCCCACTTGCCCCCCCAGTCTGCCATGATCCTACGCACACCATCTTCCAACGGGTTGCAATACAAGTGTTTACGGGAGTCCTGGGTCTCTTTCTTGAATGGATGCCCATGCCTTGAGAGGATCACCAACACACTTGCACCAGGTTTCAGCGTCTTCAATTGGTCGCGTAAGATCTGGAGGTAAGCCTCCCGGTATTCCTGCTGATTGCCTAATTGGTCAGCCATGATAACCTGCGCCCTGCCTGCAGTCAGCCTGTGGACCATGGGTAAAGAATATCCATAGTCCTCAAAATCCGTATAGAGTGGGCAATTCATACTCTGGTAAACAATGGTCTGGCATCCAGCAGCCAGCAGTTCTTCCACTGCCTGGCGCATGGTTTCGGGTTTCATGTAGTACGCTGAACGGAATTCAGCTTGCGGATAACGCGCCTTCAATTGCTCGCAAGCTTCCTCATAGACTTTATGAAGCTGGCTGGACCAGGAAACCCGCTTTTCCGGGATAAGCTTGCCGTAATACCAGCCCGAAATTTTCGCACCAACCTTATCGCACACGTCCGGATAACCGTTGGGTCCATCTCCGGTGTACAAAAAGTAACCATGATCCCAGGGGTTCTTCAGGTTGGCTGATTTCCAGGTGACCTCGCATTCCACGTAGGGCACTCCAGCCTTATTGGTAGCCGAGCCGAGAGAGTCCACCAGTTGTTTCGGCGTGAAAACCTCCCGTGCCAGTGGGTTATCTGGGTCGATCAGGCCAATGCCTTTGTCTGCCATTACCATTGGCTTGATAAAAGGTGGAAGCACATAACCAAAAACGTGGGCCATGAAGTAACTGTAGAAAGGTAACTCATATTCCTCGGGCATGCCCATTTCAGCGATGATCACTCCGGGTTTGCCGCTCGCTTTTTCTGCCTGGCCTTTAAACAAGACTTCATAGCCGTATTGCTTTCCGAAACGTAGCCGATCTATAAACTCACTCATTTATCCTCCCACTTGTGGTTGGCATTCGCAACCGGCTGCTTTGAAATCCCGGTAAAGGAAGAGACAACCGATCATAAACCCTAATTGACCCAGGGCATTAATGCTCTCTTCGATCCATTGCATGGTCAGGGTCTGTGGCGCGCTGGCCAGTGCGCCCATTGCCAGGAGCCCCAACACGCCTACCACGAAGCCAATTGCAGCCTTTGGACACTTGCGTTTGAATGAAATATATGCCAGGATGCCTTCAGCTCCCAGGCTGGTGAGGGTCATCAAAAATAGGAATGGGATTTTCCAGGCAGCCATGGCGAATACTGGACCGCCTGCCTGCGCCTTCTGAGAGTTACGGATCATGGACAGCATGGCTATAAATATCGCGAGAAAGCCGATTGAGGAGAACACGAACTGACCCTGGTTCATCCATTGGATGTCAGCGATCTTTGCGGCGACGAGGAATTTCCAGATAGCCTTGAAAGTTCCGCCAAGAAAGATCAACAGTCCACCAGCCATCAACATTCGGCTGCATGGCCTACCGCGGCAAATCAAACCGGCTTTCACTAAGAAGAACGCCCCAACCAGGAAAGCGGTTGTTGGAACAAAATCAAAAAGGGCGAGAGATATGGGGTATGTTTCCACTTATTATATTCCCTTCTGTATAATTTTCCTGTCCACAATCAATCCCCAAATAGCAACACCTGCCGATAGGATTGCTACCAGGATGAATGGTCCCTGGTACGACCAGTGGTCGAAAAGCCAACCACCTAGCAAGAAAGCCAGCATGATTCCCAGGGATCCACAGAAACCGTAAAAGCCCATCAAAGGTTGCAGGCGAATTGGCCCCCATTGTACAGATTGAATTTTCTCAAGGTTGGTCGGATCATTCATAAGTTCAATCCTGTAAAAAAGGAGGAGGGTGGAACGTCACCACCCTCCTCACGAAAGTTTACTTGTCCAGCACGAACCCAAAGCCATACACCCAGGCACCGGTATCCTCGCGCTTATGTTTGCGCAGGATCATCCTTACCCGATGCCCTGGTTGAACCTCGGCTGGATCGGTTACCTGCAGGATATCCACCATCACGTGAATGCCGTCATCCAATCGTACAATAGCTTGCACCCGGGGCATAGCGTCGCCGTAGCCAATGGCTGGGAAGCCCACATCGTCCAGCGCTACGATGACAATCTCGCCTTGTTGAGCACATGGATAAGGTTCCATGGCACGTTCGTGACAGGTCGGACAGATCAAACCGGTGCGGGGAGGGAAAAACTTTTCACCGCAATGGCTGCAGCGGGTACCTTCGAGGCGGTAACGTCCGGACTTGGTACGATACCACAGGGCTGAGGAAAAAGTGTCCCAACGGACAAATTGTTCAGGGAATTGGTCGCTCATGAGCTACCAGCCTTTCTGTACCACACCCACCGCGTCGAGCGAGTGGTGCGTGCCGTAAGAAGTATTAACACCCACACGGGCATCTTTAACCTGGCGTTCGCCAGCTTTGCCGGTGATCTGCCAGTAGTTTTCGAGCACACCAGCCTGGAAATCAGAACCAGCTGAACCATGCCCAAAGGCTGGTCCACCGCCATAAGTGTTGATGGGGCAGTGGCTGTTGAGTGTCATTCCACCGGAAAGGACATAGTCCTTACCCTGACCGATACCGCAAACCCCGATGGCTTCAATTGCCATCATACCCTCGTACGCAGTCAGGTCGTGCACCTGTACCAGGTCCACATCTTCCTTGCTGATACCCGCGATGTCGTATGCTTCCTTGGCTGCCGCAATCAAACCAGGTAATTCAGCCAAATCGTAGTCTTTCATGCTCTCGACTGGATAATTAAAGAAATTACCAATATATGGTGGACGGAAGGCATATGCCACATCAAAGACCACAGGCTTACTTGTGAACTTGCTGGCCAGTTCTTCACCCACAAATACCATCGCGCTAGCCACGCCGCCACGATTGGTAGCTTGCCGGTCGCGATCGGCTTCGGGCGTATCTGCACATAACTCCTCAAGCACGGGCATAGGTTTACTAAAGTTGGCGGCAAGTGGGTTTCGGCGGGCGTACCAGTTGCACTCGTAAGCCCATTGACCAGCCGCCGTAATAGGCACATCGTATTTGCGCCGGTAGTAAGCATCGCGCATCGAGCTGTAATTTATGTGCGTCATACCCAGCATATAATCAAAATCCACATAATTGCCTTGCGTGTTCATGGCTTCCATCGCGTCATAGTTATCTGAACGGGCAAAACCCATTGAGACCACTATATCGCAACGGCCGGAGGCAATAGCGTTCCATGCTACGTAAGAAGCAATCCCATTGCCAGCACAGGCATTAGCGATTGGCACAACTGGCTTGGGCAGGATTCCCAGGGCGTCAGCGATTTGTGGACCGGGAGACGAGTCAGCAATGGCGCGGTCGTTATAGTTGCATGCCACCAGGTCAACGTCTTTAATCGGTATTCCAGCGTCTTTAAGCGCATTCCAAAATGCTTCGGCTGCCATCTGCCGCCAAGTCCAATCCATAGGGATGCCTGGGGGTGTGATTGCACCGCCTACCATAATCACTTTGCGGTTAATTTTTCCCATAATATGTGCCTCTGGCTCAATAGTAGTTGGATAAACGGTGTGGCGATTGGATCAGTTTCTGCTCGTACTTGATCATGGTTGCATAATCCACCATGATTTTGTCTTCCAGTTGCTCAATCACCAAGCCGCTCTGTGGGCGACGTTCAGCCAGGGCTTCGGTGCAAACCAATGACCAGGCATCGCAACCTGCCCCAGCTCCGTAATCGATCACGCCGATTCGCTCGTTGGGCTCGGCAAAATCAAGGATATGCGCCAGTGAGAGCGGCACGCCTGCCGCGCCACAATCACCAATTTGGGATGTCAGCACGTAAGGCAGCACCTGCATCATATCCAACTCCAGCTTTCCCATTGTCATCAAAGGCCGCACACCGGTTTTCTGTGGAACGGCAAACTTGGAGAAATCAGCTGGGGTTAAGCCGGTCTTTTTGAAAAGCGCTTGCCCGGCAGGCACAATGTGGTCAAGTAATCCCCAGTTGGAAACCCAACCATAGAAGCCAGCACCAGACTGGATGTAGCGTTCACCCTCGGTACGGAAGTAATCGTTCTGATCATGCGTGTGAGAAGCCCTGGCTTCCAACAGTGCAATTACATTCTCTTTACCAAGAATGAAAGCCACCGCGGCAGCTGAAGCGACATACTCAAGCACCATTCCAGGCTGTGTGTGGCGGTTAATTGTGTCAGCGCCGATGACCAGGGCATAGTCAATTTGCCCGGATTCGATCATACCGGCAGCAAGCCACAGGGCAGTCGAACCGGATTTGTCAGCGCATTGAACATCAACCGCCATGATACTAGAAGGTAAACCCAACGCATCCACCAAGACGGTCGCGGCTGCTTTGGTGGCATACGGACTGGTGCCCGTGCCAAGCAGAACAGCGCCAATTTTGCCGGGTTCCACGCCGCCACGCTCCAGCGCCTGTCGGGCTGCGGCCGCAGCCAAGGTCAGGGTGTCTTCTTCCGGACCCAAGACGCCGCGTTCTCCGATGGAAAGCATATCGAAGAAACTGGTCGCGAGGTTTTTCCAAACCCGCCAAATCTCGCCGGCTTCGATACGATATATGGGTACTGCAACACCATACGAAACAATACCTGTATTCAATGGACCTCCTGAAAGGAACCTATATAAAGCGGTATTAGAATTTTCCCTATTAAATTTGTCTTAGCTCTTTTTTGGCAGATTCCACAAGCCGGAGAAGGCAATGGCGTCCATCATCGGACCCTGCATCTTTAACAGCTTGGCATTGACCAATTTCATTGGTGGAGTTTCGCCAGTGAACATCTGCACGATATATTCGCTGTTGCCCAGGATAGTCAACTTTGCAGGTTTGGTGCTGCCTTCTTCCACGGAAGCCTTGCCATCCTGTATGGTTAGCGTCCATTTTGAAGGTTCTGCGCCGCCTAGATCGAACAGAATCACGCGGTTCCAACCCTTGGCTTTCTCTGGTCTAAAAAGGGCTGGCAGGCTTTGAATAACTTCATTGATTGTTGGCATAACGTTTTCTCCTTTTTCTAAATATGTTTCTTAATCTACTGAACCAAATACCTTTTCCTGGACCATCATGATCCGTTCCATGTCATCGGCAGGGGTTGTGGTCAGTTCGAAGACACAGCTTTTTGCATCTGGGTGCATTGCGAGCGATTTAAGCAGTTTATAACTCGGTGACACCATGGGGGGCATGGTGATCATCATGGTTGCCTGTCCGTGAACCTCATCGAAACGGCAAATACCGTAGCCGAGGACGAATCGTGGCAAATTATTCCACTCTTCCACCCGGCGATAGATGCCTGCCAGCTCGCAGTTTTTCAAGATACTGGTCCTTATCGTTTTCTCGCCTTCTTCGCGATCTTCACCCTTGACGTAGTACTGATCGGCAAACATGCCTCGCAATCCCAGTTCCATCAGATCGCCGATATCTTCAAAACCTGCAGCCGGCAAAACCGTGGCAAAGAATTCACGCGAGATATCCCACATAAATGATTCCGACATCGTGTCTACCGCGTTGTGAAGTGCTTCCACGCCTTCACGCTTGACCAATGCTGCCGCATTGACGCCCCCGCGGATGAGGTACTTGTTGTAGTTGGAGACAGAGCGCAGGCAGGAGTTGAACCAACCTTCCACGAGGTCGGCATCCAGGGCGCCAACCTCCAGGCCGGCCAGGCTGGCTTGTTGCCGCTCGCGCATTACCTCTGCCCAGTTGGCAGGGGTCTCCCATCCAGTTGCCGCCAGAGCATCGATTCTCTCAACCGGCACAATCCCATCACGTACGACGAGTTCCTTCATATCCGCGACATAGCGATTATGGAATTCCTTTCCCTGTGCCACAAGTTCGGGATCGTCCATCCAATCGACGTGGTTAGCTCCTCGCAAGAGAGTTTTGCAACGCAATTTCATCTCATGTTCCACGGATGTCCAATAGGCTGCCATCACCCGCATGCCGGGAAAGACATCCTCATTTGGTAGATCCTCGCCGTTGTAGAATTCGTCTAACCGATTTTCCGACAGCAATTTGCGGGCGTGTTTGAGGTTGGCTGCCCATTTATGATTGTGATATTCATCGAAAAACATGCTTGCTCCTCTTCTTTGTGATCGTTATTTCCGCTCTCCCATTACCCAGGATCCCTGGCGAGCTTGGATCAGATCGTCCAGTGAACTGGTGGGGGGAGCTGTGATGACGATAAGTAACAGGGGTTGCTCAGAACTTGTGTTTCCAAACCGACGATGGGGAACGTTTACGTAGTACGCCAGATCGCCTTCACCAAGAAGAAGTTCATCCCCGGTTTCTGAAATAAGGCGGGCTTGTCCCTGTAAGACATAGACAAGAGTGTCTGCCTCATGCTTGCGGAAGTGAGGTTCTTCCTCTCCAGCTGAAATGTGTACAAGTAAAGGTTCAATTCGGGCATTTGGGCTATTTGTGAGCAGGGTGACTGCAGCAGGACCAACGCCGATTCCGTCCATACTTTTTAGGATTTCATCCCTTCGTATGACCCGAACAGGCATCTCCTCAGGTCCACTGAAGAAATGCACCATGTGTATCTGGTAATATCGGGCAAGTTTCTCTAAATTATCAACACTGATGGATACTTTATCGCGTTCCAACATGCTCAGGAAGGATACCGATAAGCCTGTATCGTTCGCCACTTTTTCGAGCGTGAGGTTGCGAGATTGCCGTAGGTCACGTATGCGAGAGCCGATATTTGGCATGTGTCACCTCTTTTCAAAATATGGAAAAATTTCAATATCATGCTATCAACAGTCATGAGTTTTGTTAATAGAGAAAAATTTAGTGAATATTGAAATTGTACTTTTCTTGGGATAAAAAGAGCCAGCAATCCGCAAATAGGCGAACCACTGGCTGTTGTCTATTGATTATCGAATTGTGCCCTATTTCAGGTTGCCCAACAACTCCACCGTACTGGCAATAACCAGTTCCTGCTGCTCCTGGCGCGAGATAACGGCCGGGTTATCACCAGCCTGGTCACCGTACCAGCCAAATTGTGCGTGATTACCGCCGGAAATTCGGACCCATTGTGTATCTGCGGGTAATAGTAACCGCGAGGCATCGATATCTTCACCCGTGGTTAGGCCATCGTACTCGCTGTAAACTGATAAAACCCGCAGCCCTGACGCAGACAGGTTGTCACTTGAAGCTGGGTAAGAAGCCCATAGCACCAGTCCATCCACTGCATTGGGATTTTTCATGGCAAAGTTGGCCGCCATGGCCCCTCCCAGCGAGTGACCTCCCACCGCCCAGTGGGTAATTTGTGGGAAAGCTGCCAGAACCCGGGCGGCCGCTTCGGCATCAAAAACAGCAAAATTGAGCGGCATGTCTACCAGAACCACAAGGTATCCCTGGGCAGCGATCTGATGAGCAGCCGGAGCATACGCCCGGTAATCGACCCTCCCACCGGGGTAAAGCACCAAGCCGGTATCGGGTTGGGCTGCAACTGGGCTGAAAGTTAGCCAGCGGTCGCTCGAAACCGTCACCTGGGCATCCGACTGCAAGGCACTCAACGCTTCGGGCATGGGACGTGCGGCTGCCTCACCCCAAACCACAAAAGCGGCTGCGCTAGCCAGCAGCACCCCCAAAATAATCAAAACAATGCGGACACTCTTTCGCATGGATCTGTCCTCCGTCGATAGTATTATAGTGGAATCCCCCCGACGCAACAATTTTCCAACCCCGACGATTTACGCAGATTTTATTAGTTGCAAAACAAAATCCATATTATGAACAATTAGTGTGAGCTTAGGTTGGACACCAGCTATAAACCGCAAGGGGGTTACGGTTATAATGCCAACCTAGCCTGCCTTTGACACAGAACCCCTGGGCTTTCTGTGCCGGGTCGATAGAGCGAATAATGTTTGTAGAGGATTTGAAATGGAACAACCACCTGTGATTGAAATTATCGAATTTACCGACCCGGTCTGCACTTGGTGTTGGGGCAGCGAGCCTGTTTTGCGAAAGCTGGAGACGCATTATGGCGATCAGCTGCGAATTGGGTTTGTCATGGGTGGCTTGGTCAAAGATATCCGCGATTTTTACGACAGTCACGCTGGTATCGGAGGAGATGCCGAGCAATCAAACGCCCAGATAGTCAAGCACTGGCTGGAGGCTTCTGAGCGGCATGGTATGCCCGTTAAAAGTGAGGGATTCCGCTTGTTTTCGAACGAATACCTCTCCACCTGCCCACAAAATATTGCTTACAAAGCCGCACAAATGGAAGATCAAGCCCTGGCGGATCGCTTTTTGCGCCGCATACGCGAAGCCAGCGCGGCTGAAGCCCGGCAGACGAGCCGGCTGGAAATACTGATCGAGCTGGCTGCCGAGGTGGGTCTGGATGTAGCTGCTTTTATCGAACGAATGAACGACGGCTCAGCCGTAGCGGCCTTTGAGGATGATTTACGCCTCACTGCGGACTATGGCGCGCAAGGTTTTCCAACCTTCCTGGTGAAGTACGGCGAAAAAGGCATTCTCCTAAGAGGCTATCAGCGCTACGCGTCCTTCCAGGCGGTCATCAAAACGCTTGCGGGAGAGGTAATCCGTGAGCAAGCTCCAGAAAAGAGTGAAGAAAATGTGCTCGCCTTCGTCCAAAAGCATGGCAGGGTTGCGCCTGTCGAAATCCAAACAGCTTTTAACCTTTCAGCCGCTGAACAGCAACAATTGGTAGACTCTCTCCTCTCCAAGCAATTGATCAGCATCACACCGGCAGGGAATGGTTGGTTTATCCAGCGTACTGCCAACCCGCTGGTGTGTGATCCGGTGACAGGTCTTTGCGTGAATTAACTAATACCGATCGATGTCGGCTTATCCACAGGTTGCGATGGCAACAGTTGAAAAACTAACACTCAAAAATTGTACGTAAACAGTATAGTTACATATTTTTAACGAGCTTATGTTATAGTAATATCTGAACATTTACCTAAGAATGTGTTCTTATTAGTAATTTCTTGCAAGAAATTATTGCATGACGAGACGTTTCAAATTTCTAAATTAGGTATTGCAGTTCTTTTCGTAGTGGAAAATATTCTTTGGTAGTTGATTGCTTACTTCAAAATGGAGGACATTCAAAATGAAAATGATCTATCGCTTTTCACTTGTTGCCATAATACTGAGCCTGGCGCTATCGGCTTGCGTCACAACCACTCCACCCACGCCGGAAGCCGCTGACAGCACGATTGTTATCCGCGCTGGCACTGGAGACGGTGGCGATGGGCTTACTCCTCATCAGCAGATCATCCAAAACTTTGAGGATCAGAACCCAAATGTGATTGTCCAACTTGAGCCTGTTTCCGGACGGGATTATTATGCCCGCTTACTTACTCAGCTGGCAGCCAAGGCTGCACCGGATATTATCCAAATTGGGGATGACGCTGTGCCTTCTTTTGTATCCAAGAACGCCTTTGTCCCTCTGGATACTTATCTACAAAACATCAACTTTGATGCCAGTATCTATCTGCCCGGGCTGTTGGATCCGGGGAAGATCGACGGCAAACAGTATCTCCTCCCCAAAGACTACTCACCACTGGCTGTGTATTACAACAAAAATCTGTTTGATGCAGCCTCGGTCCCTTACCCGACAGATGGTTGGACCTGGGAAGATCTGCTCGCTACCGCCCAGGCACTGACCCTGAAGGACGCCTCCGGCAACGTAACCCAATGGGGTATCCAGTTGCCGGCTGCCTGGACGACGGGTTTTGAATACTGGGTGGCTGCAGCAGGCGGTTCGCTGATCAGTGCGGATGGCAAGAGCTACGTCGGTGCCATGGATTCCCCCGAAGTGGCTCGGGCTGTGCAGTTTTATGCCGATCTGTACAACAAGTACCAGGTCGCGCCTCTGCCAGCGGATATGAATGCCTTTGGTGGGGGAAACAGCGAGTTTGCCAACGGCAAAGCGGCAATGATGCTTTTTGGGCGCTGGCCTCAAGGTGGCTTCAAGACCAACCCCAATATTTCCCTTGGTGTGGTCGCACCGCCGCAGGACAAGGTGCGTGCCAACATTCTGTTCTGGGGTGGGTTTGGCATTGCCACTTCTTCCTCACAAGCAGATACTGCCTTCAAATACCTGAGCTTCGTTTCTGGTGAGCCTGGCGCCCAAGTTTGGAAGGACTGGGCGTTACCTGCTGTGAAGAGTGTCGCTGAGTCCTCCGGTCTTTCCACGGACCCGATTGAAGGCGTTTGGATTGGGGAGCTGAACCATCTGGTTGCCCGCGCATACACCTTCACCCCCTACTGGAATGAAACCGCGGACCCTGCGCTGCGAAGAGTGCTCGAATCGGTCATCCTTGATCCAAATGCTGACGTGCAAACACTGCTAACCCAGGCTGCGATCGATGCCCAAACTGCGCTGGATAAATTAGGAAAGTAACACCTTTACAATTGATTGGGATGGAGTGATAGGCGTGCGCTTGCAACGCGCATGCTAATCACTCCATATCCCTTCAAGAAAATAATACGGGCATACATTGTCGACTCGATCTGCAAACCGGAAAGAAGCCCTTCAGTTTTACATTGCCATCGCTCCCTGGCTGGTGGGTTTTATCCTGTTTACTGCCGGACCAATGTTGATTTCCCTTTGGACCAGTTTCACCGACTGGGATCTGTTGACCGATGCGAAATGGGTGGGGCTGGAGAATTATCGCAATCTGACAACCGACCCCACCTTCATCCAATCAATCAAGGTAACGCTTGCATACACTGCAGCGTATGTCCCCTTGGACCTGATGGGGGGTCTGCTTCTGGCGCTCCTGGTACGCCAGCGCTTAAGGGGGATTGGAATCTACCGTACCATTTTCTACCTGCCAACAGTCTTTTCGGGCGTGGCTTTTGTAGTGGTGTGGCTGTGGATGCTCAATCCAAACGGAGGATTGATCAACCTTGTCCTTGGTTGGTTTGGAATTGAAGGTCCACGTTGGCTGCTCGATCCAAAATTTGCCTTGTGGTCTCTGGTGATGATGAGCTTCTGGGGGTGGGGTCGTTCCATGGCTCTCTATCTGGGAGGTATGCAGAGTATCCCTGGTGAGCTTTATGAGGCTGCAGCCATGGATGGCGCCAGCAGTATTCGCCAGTTTTTCAAGATAACTCTCCCTTTGCTCTCCCCCATCATCTTTTTCAACCTGTTGCTGAGCATCATTGCCACCTTCCAATCCTTCACGAGTGCTTTTGTGGCAACCAATGGGGGGCCGCTTGATTCAACCCTTTTCCTGGTCTTGTACATCTACCGCCAGGCTTTTGAGTATTTCCACATGGGATACGCGGCTGCCCTCGCCTGGGTGTTGTTTATCATCATCCTTATCCTAACCCTGCTGCTCTTGCGCAGCCAGAAGTTTTGGGTGTTCTATCTCGGAGAGCGAAATGATTGAAAGAGTTAATGTTCCCATTCTTCAATCAGGACAGTCACTGATATGAAAGATTACATCACCCCCATTCTGCAACCCCGTGGCTGGCGCAAAAGCTTGCGCATCGGATTGCTCATATTAGTGGCAGGACTATTCCTCGCGCCGGTTTTGTGGATGATTTCTTCCTCACTCAAGCCGGATTACGAGATTTTTGCCACGCCCCCAACCCTCTGGCCAGTTAGCCCCCGCTGGCAGAATTATGCTGAGGCGCTGACTTCGCTGCCGTTCGGACGTTTCGCCATCAACACATTGATCATCGCGCTCAGTACAATTGTTGGGCATCTGCTTTCCTGCTCGATTGTGGCTTACGGTTTTGCCCGATTAAAGGGTCCGGGCAAAGGCTTCTTCTTTGTCTTAATGCTTTCCACGCTCATGCTGCCTTACCCGGTCACCATGGTGCCGCTATTCATCATCTTTTCAAAACTAGGGATGATCAATAGTTTTGTCCCACTGATCTTGCCAGCATTTTTTGGTAATGCTTTCTATATCTTCTTGCTGCGCCAATCGTTCAAGCAAATCCCTGTCGACCTTGAAGATGCTGCCCGATTGGATGGGGCTGGAACTTTACAGGTGCTGATGAACGTAATCTTGCCGCTCTCGCGACCCGCACTGGCAACCGTGGCGATTTTCACCTTCCAGGCTGCCTGGAATGATTTTCTGGGTCCGCTGATTTTCCTGCATGACCAGTCACTCTACACGCTGCAACTTGGATTAAGTCTTTTCCGCGGTGCTTACAATGTGCAATGGTCCTACCTGATGGCGGCTTCACTGGTGGTCACCCTGCCCGTGATCGTCACATTCTTTATCGCGCAGAAATCCTTCATTGAGGGAGTTGGTTTTACAGGTACTAAATTGTGAGTCACTGATCATCACACAGGTGAACTCCTCTAAGTAGTACGGGAAAAGAATCCTAAATCGGAACGAGATGCCACTTTAATTGCAGCATTCTCTATACAAGTGCTGGTAGTAAACACGATATTTATTGTACGATTTGCAACATAGTCTTTCTAGATTAGGAGATGACTTATGGGCAAATCACTGTTAATGATCTCGATCTGTATGATCCTGCTCTCAACTGGCTGCGGAGCGCCTGCCCCGGCAGCTGTACTACAAACGCCAACCCCGGCGGCCATTCCCACCACGCCGACACCTCCAGCCAGTTCCCCTACGCCTTCCCCCACCACGGAACCCACCCATGAGGCTACCTCCATGATCACACCCAACCCAAACCTGCAAACCAAGGATCTCTCATCCTTCGTGGATGCCTGGAACAGCCGTGATGTCCAATCCATTAGTGCGCTCTATTCAGAGCAAGCCAGGATCATGTCCGAAATCGAATTAGACAAGTTAGAGAGGCAAACGCCAGTCGAAATCAACATAAGTGATGAATTGATTGCTGGATACTTGCAGTCCATCCCGCAATCCATGAAACTGCGTGTCATAGGCGAGCCTTTGATGGTCTTCGATAAGCTGGTGGCTTACACCTACCGGATTGAAGGCGAAACGGATGGCTATAACGCTGCTGGTTTGCTGCGATATGAGGGTGACAAGATCTACCAGCACGTGTTCCTGGTATCGGATAAGCTCACAAGCAACGCCGCAACCAACAAAGATCCATTACTGGAAGCCCCCATTGGTCAGATGTTGCAAGCCTGGCTGGAAAGCGACCTGCAAACCGCCTCGACTGTCTATTCCGACGACGCTATCATCCTCAGCGACGAAGACATCGCCCAGGCAAAGTGGCGTGATTTCCAAACCCCACCCTCGCTCGACCAACTATTTAAGCAATTCTCCGGGTGGAAACCCGAATTGGACAGTCCTCTGGTTCAGTTGGGAGACATGGTAATTTTTGCCTAGGGATGGAGCATCAGGAGTTTTCCGGCGGGTCATGGCGTGCGTTTGGTGAAAATCCAGGACGGGATAATCTCGGCAGATATTCGCTACGCGATCCGCCCCTGGGAGGTTGAAGGAAGAGAATTTTCTTCTGATTGATCCAGGTGTGAAGAACCACCTCAGTCAGTTTT
This sequence comes from uncultured Anaerolineaceae bacterium, assembly GCA_964409045.1. Taxonomy (GTDB): domain Bacteria; phylum Chloroflexota; class Anaerolineae; order Anaerolineales; family Anaerolineaceae; genus Mesolinea. The sequence continues at coordinate 34,343 of CAYPBU010000002.1, forward strand.
GTATTCTCTGCGAAATTAGTTACCTACTGTTTTTCTCTCCTATGGTATCCAAAAACGCGGGGAAGCCAGGGAAAATTGACCTTACGGTCCAGATCCCAAAAGCGGGGGTTGGTAGTTTACCCAGCGTCGCAAACACAGGCAAAGCCCATCGGGGGTACCCCCTCCGTTCCCGGCAATTAAAGCAAAACCAGAGTCACTCAGGCTCTGGTTTTCTATAAACTACTGGTAAAAACGTTACGGCGCGTTTGGTTCAGGAGCTTGATAACGATTCCGTTCAACAAACTGAGTCATTTGCACGGCATCTGGTTGGGTGAAATTGAGAATTCTCCCCCATGACGTCATTGCCAGGGGAACATCCATATCCGCCCATGGAAAAGCGATCAGTTTAGTTTTCCCGGTTTTATCCATCACCGTCTGAATAGTCTGCTTTAGTTCAGTACAATCAGTACCCGTGACTTGGCAGTTGTACCAAAAAATTACATAACCATGTTCAAGGCTGTGTACCAGATATCCTTCAGGATGGGCGGGCAGGGTTGGGAGATCGCTTTCTTGAAAGAAATTTTCTGAAAAATCTGTGTCAAAATGGGTGCCACCAGCTGGAGGGTTTGAGTTGTACGGCCCTGGTATGCTGTCATTCGGAACATGATTCGCCGATGCTATGGCTACTTCATCACCCATTAGTTCAACGGAATTTGCCGGTTTACGTGTAAATATGATGAGGATTGCAACCAAAGCAATAACTGCCAAGGGTAATCCAATAAACAAGGTTAGTTTTTGACGTGCCGCTTTTTTTCGATTGGCTTCATGTATTATTTGTCTGTCAGTTTTTTTCATACAACCTCTCAATGTAATATGAAGAATACATTCAAATTTAGAATATTAAGTGCATCAGCTTATTAATTAGAAAATATAATCCTCGCAGGTCTGAATATCCAGTTGTTATACAGCCCTTCATTGGTCAAGCGCTCCCTCATTGAGTAGAATGTAAGGGAATTATGATGCCCTCCGATAAGATCATCCTCGAATCAGACAGACTCATCCTTAGACGCTTCGTAAATGAAGACTTGGATGAATTATGGGCACTGTATTGCGATTCCGAAATCACCAGGTTCATTCCTGATGCACCCAAAACCATGGGTGAAGCCAGAGTAGAATTGGAATGGCATATGTCCGGTCACCCCAATCATCCTGATCTGGGGTTGTGGGCGACCATCCACAAAGCAACACACAAGTTCATTGGTCGTTGCGGTCTACTTCCCTGGACCATTGACGGACACGAGGAAGTCGAAGTTGCCTATACCATCGCCAGAGGTTTTTGGGGCCAGTGCCTGGGCACCGAGGCAGCGCAAGCCATCGAAAACTATGCCTTTGAACACTTAAAGTTGACTCGTTTGGTTTGCTTGATCGACCCAGCTAATAGCGCTTCTGCGAAAGTGGCTCAAAATATCGGCATGACTTTTGAAAAAGTAAGCGAAGACGAGTTCGGACCATTTCATCTATACTCCATAAACAAATTCCCAAATTGATTCTTACCGCGTTATTGCTCTTGGTGGACCTGTAAAGTCAGCCTATTTGATCCAACGCTTTACAAAAGATAACAAAACCGGTTGTACTTACCTTACAATTTCCAATTATGAAGCATGTCTTATCGCCAAATATGAGGCTTAATTGAAGAAACTTACACTAATCACTTTCCTGGTGGTTTTTGCTTGCCTGATCGCAGCGTGTAATCCCACCGTTAGCGTGAACCCAGCGCCTGCAACGCAGCCTGTCTCTACCCCGGGCATTGCATCCAACACGGTTACGCCAGACGTGCTGGATGAAACCTACACAAAAAGAGACGGTATCGGAGTAATCTACTTTGCCGGCGGTTGTTTCTGGGGTGTGGAAAAACTGATGCAATCCATTCCGGGCGTGGTCAACGCGACCAGTGGCTATGCCAATGGGCAGTCAATTATCAAACCGACGTACTCGATAGTAATCTCTGGAACAACCGGCTACCGGGAAACGGTGCGCGTCGAATACAAGACTGACCAGCTTAGCCTTGACGCTCTTGTCTTTGCCTATTTCCGCGTGATTGACCCCACAGTCGAAAACGCTCAGGGATTCGATGTTGGTACCCAATATCAAACCGGTATCTACTACCTCGACGAGGCTGCAAAGGACACCGTCGAACGCATCGTGACCATCGTGAAGGAACGGTATCAGAAATTTGTCGTCGAAATTGAACCCCTGGAACGATTTTTCGACGCGGAAGACTACCACCAAAATTACCTGGATAAAGTCCCTGGGGGGTATTGTCACGTCCCCAAAGCTGAGATTTCCTCTATCAGCAATATGATTGTCGACCCAGGCAAGTACCCCCGCCCTGCGAATGAGTTGATCAAAAGTATGCTCAACGACAGACAATTCAACGTAACCCAACTGGCTGGCACGGAACCTCCCTTTGATAACGAGTATTGGGATAGCTACGAACGCGGAATCTATGTTGATATCGTCACAGGTGAGCCTTTGTTCTCATCCAGTGACAAATTTGTCAGCGAGACTGGGTGGCCAAGTTTCACGAAGGGGATTGACGAAAACACCTTTGTCCTTGTTCCTGACAATTCCCTTGGCATGGTACGTACCGAAGTCCGCAGCCGGGCAGGCAACTCACACCTGGGGCATCTATTTGAAAACGATCCCAACTCTCCAAATGGCATCAGATACTGCATCAACAGCGCCGCGCTCAGATTCGTGCCGTACGAAAAGATGGAAGCCGAAGGATATGGCTACCTTTTGGAGTTTGTCGATTAGTCAGTCTGACACAAGGAAGAATCTCCTGGCAGACTGCCAAAGTCATTTACCTGCCTGATCCAAAAAGCTGGCAACCCAAACCAGTGGCGCGTTCCAGTTGATGGCGACTTCGTTGGTTGTGTACGATTGCAGCTCGTCCAAATAGCGCTTTGAAGGCGGCTGGCTTTTGAGGTCTGCCGCATCGGAGGGCGGATCGGCTGGGTTGAAGTTGGGTCCGCCAGAGAGCGCACCGGGAGGCGGTGCGGGGAAACCGCGCGCTGGGTCATTTGCCCAGAAGCGGTGGTGCGGATGTTGCATCGGATACGAGCCATATCCCGCGACAAAGCTCTTGTTCAACGCGTTTCGCCCCAGGATGTAATCCATACTCAGCCGAACGCTGTCCAGATAGCGCGCATCGCCTGTGAGTTTGTGCGCCATGCTTGTCAGCAGCATGTTGTTCATGATGAGACCGTTCGAGCCCCAGGGGTAATCTTCATCAATCAACACCCGGTAGCCATCTTTTTCCTGTACCTTGATCAGCTCATCAGCGTAAGCGATGACCGCCTGTTGCAGGGCGGCTTTTTGTTCAGCGGAAAGCGAGGTTTCTTGCGTCAGCAGGGAGATGGTGCCCAGGGGCGCCACATGCCCCCAATCAAAGGCGTCTGCCGCGGCAAACTCCGGTGAACTGAGTAGGAATTCCTTAAACTCATCTTTACCGGTGGTGATGAACAGCTCTGAAGCTGCCCAATAGAATTCATCACTGAGGTTTTCATCCGGATAATTTCCACCTCCCACGCCAGGGGTGTTCCCAGCGTAGATATTGGGGTTCTCCAGCGCGGCTTTCCAGGCGGTTTCGGCTGCTGCCAGGCATCTGTCAGCAAAGGGTTGATCGAGACCGATCCAGATGCGCGAGCACTGCGCCGCGGTGGCGGCAAGGTTGAGCGTTGCAGCCGTACTTGGCGGGAACAGGTAGCGCCCCTGGCCGGGCAGCGCGTGGTCGTTATCGTTATTCACTTCGGTGGGGGGCACCACGGGCATCCCAGCCCATGATTCGTCGTGGAGTTTGTGATGCGCCATGCCGGCTTTTGGCTGCCCCTCGGGCACCTGCATCGCCAGCAAAAACTCCATTTCCCAGCGGGCTTCATCCAGCAGGTCAGAGATGCCGTTGCCCTGCTCAGGGATCATTTGTGAGCCGTCAGGGAAGCCTTCCCAGCCCTGTTCGTAAAGATTCAGCAGGGTCCAGACGGTGATTCCGCCATTGACCACGTACTTGCCAAAATCACCAGCGTCGTACCAACCGCCGAGGGCATTGAGCGTGTAGTCGCAACCAGGCCAATCGACACCATCTGCATCTGTACCCTTGTAACAGGTCACATTGGCGTCGGTCACGTGCCCCGCGGGGCGCGCCAAATCCTTACCGGCATATTTTTCTTCGATTGCGACGCCGCTGCGGTTCAGGTAAAAATAGGTCAGGGCGTCATGTTTGAGGCGGGTGAAGAGGTCATCAGCTATCTTAAAAGGAACGCTTGTCAATCCCGCGGCTTCCAGGGTGTAAGCTTCGCCGGGCTCTGTGTAGACCGAAAAGTCGATCTCGTGCAGATTGTCGCCGGAGTTGGCATCCTTTCCTTTATAAGTGGTGAGACCGCTGAGCACTTCTTCACCAGCAGCGGTTTTCAGTACCCAGTTTAGTGGTTCAGTGGCATCGGATGCGACCAAAGCGATCTTGATGGCGTTCGCGGAATACCCCACCTGGTTGACGCTCACCAACGGCGGAATCACTTCCGGACCCGGGGTGGGGGTAGGCTCAGCCGCGGCGGCAACCACGCTCGGTTGCGGGATGTCCGTCCTGCCGAGTTCGAAGAAGAGCGCTCGGCCGAACAACCTGGGGTTCTGCCACGAGGTGTCATTGGTGTCAGCGTTTGACCAGATCAGCTTGATGTCCCGGTCCTGGGTGGAAGCGCCATTAATTTGCGCCTGAAAGCCGAATTCCTTACCGTGGGTTACTTCGAGAAGATCTTTTAGCGACAGCGCAGCTTCAAAGCCCCAGCCGTCGTTGGTTTTAAAGACGAATCCGCTTACTTTCGCATCCGAGCTGAAGACCCCTGTGATCGTCAGCTCGTTTGGATCAGTGTTTCCGATATCGGACGCATTGAGATTCACCTGCATCATTTTCAAGGAGTAAGAGGTGGCGCTTAGGTCGCCGGAAGCGTTGATATAAAATTCCATCGAGTCCTCATTCCAGAACTCCGTACCGTGCTTGCCCGTTATGATGGTCTTATCCGGCATTTGCATGGTAATGTAGAGGTTCTCCAGGTCAGCTGCGAGTGAGAACGTGAAAGTCCCGTTTTCGGCAGGATCTGCTGAGGGCGTGGGACCCCGATCGACTAAAATCACGGGTAGGTCTGCCCAATCTGAAAGGTCACCATCTATGGTAATTTTCACAGGGAAGGGCACGTAAACCACTTCACCGCTGATCTCAGCGGGAACAGACAGGGTTTGTTCTGGAGCAGCAGGTTTGGTCACTTGATCCTCCTGGGGTATTTCGGCAGTGGGAGACCCACCACAAGCTGATAAAGCCAGTGTAAAAGCTATAAAGACCATGAGTAGAACTTTCAGGGATATTTTCATCACGCTTCCTCCTGACTGTCCGCTCTGATGCAGGGCAGGTCAGATACTGATTATATCCGATGGACGCAAAACGCCAAATGAATCTATCCAATTGTCACCTTGTTTCGTGATTGTATTAAAGTGAATGTGGACAAAAATTGCCACTTGATTTTTTCCGTAAATCCCCTCTAATAAGGTTAGTTTATTGCCGCAATAAACTAACCCGTTCTCTGTTCATCACTCAAAGGTCCTATGGCCCCTTTACGGCTTAATACAGCAGATCAAGCATGGGTTCGAAAGATGAATCGTAGTCTTATCCTTGCTGTTTTCCGCACACAAAAAACACTCTCGAGGGCTCAGCTTGCCGCTCAGACGGGTTTAAACCCAAGCACGGTTTCAAAAATCATCTATGAGTTGATTCAAGAGAAACTGATTCACGAAACAACGCTAAGTCAGAATGGAACTGGTCGTCCCGGGCTTATGCTTGAGTTAAACCCCAAGGGAGGGTGCGCTTTGGGGATTGAAATCAATGTTGATTACATTGAGCTTCTACTTACCGATTTTTCCGCAAATGCATTGTGGCGAAAAAAACAGGATACCAAACCAGGCGCCGCGCAAGACGTAATCATGAATCAAGTGATTGAACTTGTGAAAGAAGCATCTTCATTTATTCAATCCCATAAACTTCCTCTTCTGGGAGTCGGCGTTGGAGTTCCAGGTTTAGTTGATGTTGCTAGTGGTTTACTGCGAGTAGCCCCAAACCTAAACTGGGTGGAAATTCCTGTTAGAGACATTTTAGCTAACTATTTTACTTGTCCAATATATGTAGAAAATGAAGCTAACGCTGCCGCGCTTGGTGAGTATTACTTTGGTACTGTTCGAAATGTGAAAAACTTCATCTACTTAAGTTCTGGTATCGGGCTTGGAAGCGGGATCGTGATAGGTGGGCAGCTTTTCCGGGGTATGTTTGGCTTTGCTGGTGAAGCTGGGCATATGACATTGGACCCAAATGGAGAGATTTGCGGCTGCGGTCGACGTGGATGTTGGGAAACCTTCGTCGGTCCACGTTCCGTCTTACAGCGGGTTCAACGTTCATTAATGCTCGGTGCAGAATCAAGCCTCAGTGAGATGGTAAAGGGGAAGCTTCAGGAATTAACCATTGATGATGTCGTAAAAGCCGCACAAAACGGAGATAAGATTGCGAATTTTGCTTTGAGCGAGGTTGCCTTTTACCTGGGAATTGGAATTGCCAACCTATTAAACCTATTCAATGTTGAGGTTATCGTCTTAGGTGGTGCGCTTAACAAAGCAAGCCCTGTTTTCCTTAGTGACGTTGAACGCGTTGTTCAAGAGAACACGTTGAATCCGGTCAGGGAGCATCTAAAGGTCATCCCTTCGGCACATGGGTCGGATGCCTGCATTATGGGAACCATTGCCCTGGTCCTCGACGAGATATTACGTGAGCCCGCGTTTATGTAGGAATACTTACACGAAACAATCAACACGTACCTTCACAATTATTTTTATTCCTCTGAGAAAGAAAGGAGGTCCTTATCCAAAAAAGGATGTTTGTGTATGCTCGTTTTTGTTTCCTTAACAATCAAATTAAAGGAGTATTGCAATGAAAAGCAAGTCGTTACGAGTACTGATACTAATCATGATTGCTGCCATGGTGATTGGCAGTCTGGGAGCCTGTGGACCTGCTACAGCACCAGTAGAAAAAGTAAAAATTGGGCTTTCATTCTCTGACTTCGCAACCGAACGCTGGAAGCCCGAAGCTGAACTGCTCACAAAGTTGCTGAACGAAAAAGGTTATGATGTTTTGGTTCAGGAAGCCAATCACGATGTGAAACTTCAGAACGACCAGATCGACAACATGGTCGCCCAAGGTGTCAAGGGCTTGATCGTCATCGCTGAAGACGGGGAAGCTGTTGTCACCTCTGTGGACAAAGCTGCCGACGCAGGCGTGAAGGTAATCGCCTACGACCGCCTGATCAAAACCTCAAAAATTGCTGCTTACCTGTCATTTGATAACACTGAAGTTGGTCGGCAGGAAGCCCTCGGTGTGTTGACTGCGCTCGGTCTGCCCGGAAGCACCACATGGACAGCTGACAATCCTGCGAAAGTTGTGATGTCTGGCGGTTCCCCCACCGACAACAACGCTCACCTTGTCCGCGCTGGACAAGAAGAAGTTATGAAACCCTATGTCGATTCCGGTGTGATCAAGATCGTAGCCGACTTCTGGGTTGAGAACTGGGATCCTGCCAAGGCTTTGGCGAATATGGAAAACGTCCTCACCGCCCAGCAGAACATGATCGATGCAGTAGTTGCTTCAAATGATGGCACTGCTCTTGGCGAACTGACGGCCTTGAAAGCGCAAGGATTGGCTGGCAAGGTACCGATTTCCGGACAGGATGCCACAGCTGACGGCTGCAACAGCATCGTCAAGGGTGAGCAAACCGTGACCGTGTATAAGGACTTCCGCCTGTTGGCCCCGAAAGTGGTTGACATGATGGACGCCCTGATCAAAGGCAACCCCATCGAAGGTGCCGCACCATTCTCACTCGCACTCCTGACCGGCAGCGATCTTGCTGGTGACGTGCAATGCGTCTTCCTGCCTGTGGTCCAGGTGACCAAAGACAATGTTTATGAACAAATTGTTGTGAGTGGGTTCCAACCCTACGATGCGGTTTATCGTGATATTCCAGAAGACCAAAGGCCACCTAAGCCCTAGAGCGTCTGCTTTATCGAGGTTGTCTCGATAGAATAATCCTTCCGCGCCTGGTTTTCTCGATCCGGGCGCGGAAGAAAACAAATTTTGTAATATTCTCTGCGATTCTGAGGATGAGTTCGGTATAAACAATTGAGAAGATGATCATAAATCAAGGCGCTTCTTTTATGCAAAATAACCAAATGACTCACCTTTAAATAGGAAAAAGCTGATGGATGAAAACATAATTCTCGAATTTCAACACGTGACCAAGGAATTTCCTGGTGTTGTTGCTCTCAATGATGTAAGTTTTGCCATTCAACGTGGAGAGATTCATGGACTCTGCGGAGAAAATGGCGCGGGGAAATCAACATTAATGAAAATTCTTTCCGGCGTATATCCAAGTGGGACTTATGATGGTGAAATTATTTATAACGGTCGTCCTTTGAGGCTGGAAGGAAGTTCCATTCAACAAGCAGCAGAAGAGGGTATCGCAATCGTGTATCAGGAGCTAACCCTGGTACCCGGGATGACCGTGGGGGAGAACATTTTCCTGGGCAAGGAACCTATTAAAGGGGGTGTGATAACCTGGGATCGTGTTTATTCGGATACGCAAAAGATTCTTGATGAGTATCACCTGGATATCCATCCACAGGATATCGTGAAGAATCTCGGCGTTGGGAAAATGCAAATGACTGAGATTGCAAAGGCATTATCAGAAAACGCAAAGGTGCTAATTCTGGATGAACCTACCAGCGCGCTCTCAGAGGCTGAGGTAACCCAATTGATGTTGATCCTTCAAACATTAAAAGAACACGGGGTTACCTGCATCTACATTACCCATAAAATTGAAGAATTTTTCCGGATCGCAGACACCATAACTGTTCTCCGGGATGGAAAAGTGGTCACAACGCAAAGTGCTAAAGATTTGGATGCCCAGAAACTGGTCAAATATATGGTCGGACGGGAGATGAAGGAACGATTTCCTGCGAGAATTCATGCTCCAGGTGAAGTAATACTTGAAGTCAATGACTTAAGGGCGGAAGATCCCTTTAAAGACAAGGAGATAATTACAGGTGTTTCCTTTAACCTGCGAAAGGGCGAGATCCTTGGCATCGCGGGGTTGATGGGGTCGGGCCGAACTGAACTGGTGATGACCTTGTTTGGTGAATATGGGAAAATCACACAAGGCACTATCAAACTTGATGGGCAAGAAATAGTCGTGAAAAACGGGCATGATGCCATGCAAAAGGGTATCAGCCTTGTGCCTGAAGACCGAAAACGCCATGGACTTGTTCTGATCCAATCCATTTTAAAGAATATTTCATTACCAAATCTCGACCGATTCGCTTCTTTTTTGCATATAAATAATGACGCGGAACTAATTGAAAGCTTAAAAATCGCAAAAGAACTGGCAATTAAGACCCCGAATCTTCAAATGCCGGCGGAATCATTGTCAGGTGGAAACCAGCAAAAAGTTGTCATAGCAAAATGGTTAATGTCTGGTCCCCGGATCTTAATTATGGACGATCCGACCCGAGGCGTAGATGTGGGTGCCAAGTTCGAAATTTACAAACTCATGAACGAACTGACGGAACATGGAATTTCGATCATTATGATCTCGAGTGACTTACAGGAAGTGTTGGGGATGAGTGATCGAGTCATGGTAATGTGCCATGGGCATTCCAATGGAACTCTTGGAATAGATGAAGCGACACAAGAACGAATAATGACACTAGCCACAGGATTGAACGAACAGGAACAAAAAAATTAGAAGAGGTGAACGATGAATTTATCTGCTTTTAGTGAAAAATTACGGAAGAATATCCAGACTTACATCATCATTATCGCGCTTGTCGTCATTTGGGGTGTGTTTGCCGTTGTCACAAAAGGTGGCTACATCGGTCCACAAAACATCTCCAACTTGTTCCGACAGATGACCGTCACGGGTTTCCTGGCAACTGGTATGGTCTTGGTGATGGTGACGGGTGGAATTGATTTGTCTGTAGGCAAGTTGGCTGGGTTTGTGTCTGTTGTAGTTGCGCTTTTCCAGCGCGATGTGTGGATTCAGGTAATTCCTGATCAACCTATTCTTGCTGCGGTCTTATCGGTAATTGTTGGGATTATTATTGGCTTATTATTTGGAATGTACCAGGCATATATTATTTCCTATTTGCGCGTACCTGCCTTTATTGTGACACTTGGTGGACAGTTTGTTCTTAGTGGCGGCATTCTACTGGCAACTGGCGGGCAGACGATTGCGGCAAATCAGCCGGGTTTCAGCTTTATTGCTCAAGGATATCTACCGCGTCCTGTCGGGTGGCTCTTGGGAGTAGGAGTTGTAGTGATCTTGTTTGTGCTGATGTTCGCGAACCGGCGAACAAAAGTCAAATATGGGTTTGAACTAAAACCAATCTATCAAGATATGCTGCGAACAATCTTTTTCTCAATAATCGTTCTGGTTTATGTCTACATCGTCAATAGATATAATGGCGTCCAGGTGCCAGTCCTATTGCTGGCATTAACTGCAATCGCGGTTTCTTATATTTCAACCAATACACGCTTCGGACGATATGCCTATGCGATTGGAGGCAACCGGGAAGCAGCCCGATTGTCTGGTATCAATATCAAAAAGCAATTATTCCAGGTCTTTGCTCTCATGGGTTTGCTTTGCGGTGTGGCTGGCGTTGTATTGGCTTCTTATGTTGGCTACGGAACTATCGCTGCAGGGCAAGGGTACGAACTGGATGCCATCGCCAGTTGCGTCCTGGGTGGCACTTCAACCTTGGGCGGTTCCGGCACCATTTTTGGAGCCCTTGTGGGCGCGTTGATCATGGCAAGCTTAAACACAGGCCTTCAGATGATGAACGTCGCTCCTGCGTGGCAGTATGTACTTAGAGGCTTAGTCCTGGTCTTAGCAGTCATCGCGGACGTGTACTTCAAGAAATCATCCAACTAAGATCGTTGAAGAAAACTTGCATCACACTTCGACCTGCCCTTCTGTTTTGATGAAGGGCAGGTCTGTCTTTAAATGCTATTGAACAGCAGTCATTCTGATCAGGGTAGTGTAAAATATGGCATCGGACGAAGGCTGCTTCCAGGGAGCAAACTCGCCTGGTTGTGTTGAGTCTCTTCATGGTCCACAAAGATTGCAACGACACCGGGCCATTAGAATCATATAACCGAGGAAAGCGCCTAGTGTCGGTAGTTAAAACGAATATCTTGATAAGATTTGGATAAGACTTAATTGGAAGGTCACATGGACAAACCTAAAAAGAAGCAGTTATTTCTAATTTTTGCCTTCGTTTTTTTGGATCTTTTGGGTTACAGCCTGATATTGCCGCTACTACCATATTATGCCAGTGGTTTTGGAGCAACAATCGCTGTAGTTGGTCTCTTAGGCACGGTCAACGGGTTAGGTCAGCTGATTGCAGCTCCGGTCATTGGACGGTTGTCAGACCGCTATGGAAGGCGTCCGCTTTTAATTGTGGCCCTTTTAGGCACGATCCTGGGTTTCATAATTTTAGGGTTTGCTAAAAGTCTTTGGATGATTTTCCTCAGCCGGGCAGTGGATGGACTACTTGGTGGCAATACTGCTCTTGCTAAGGCATATATCACCGATATTACAGAACCAGGAGAACGCGCCAAAAGCTTGGGGTTGATTGGGGCAGCCTTTGGTTTAGGATTCATCATCGGACCTGTAATGGGAGGCTTTTTAAGTCTTGTTGGTCTCAATGTGCCCGCTTTGGTTGCGGCTGCTCTCTCAATATTTAATTTAATCGCGATAATAATCTGGCTGCCCGAGTCCTTACCACCCGAAGCTCGCCAGCAAATGCGCACCAACCCGCATACTGCGTTTAATCTTTCAAATCTTCTTGATGAATTTCGACGTCCTTGTGTTGGCTCTCTATTACTTATTTCCCTATTTTATGGCTTTTCTTTTACACTATTCCAGTCGAATTTTTCATTGTACGCCTAGGAGGTATTAAAACTTAGCGTACAAAATACCGGTTTGGTTCTAACTTATGTAGGTTTGCTCTCTGTAATTGTGCAGGGTTTTGCAATTGGAAAGTTGACCAAGCGGTTTAAGGAACGCAAGCTGATCTCGGCAAGCATCATCTCACTTGGTATAGCCCTGTTTATTTGGGGTTTCACCAAACAAATCTGGGTGTTATTGATTATTCTTGCACCTATAGCCCTGAGCGCTGGTATCCTAAACACCCTCCTAACCAGCCAAATTACGAAAGCAGTTTATAAAGAAGATGTAGGCGGTACGCTGGGATTGACCAGTTCCATCCAGACTGTAGCGCAAATTACAACGCCAGGAATGGGTGGTCTTATCCTCTCAGCCCTGGGACCCTGGGCATTAGGCGTAATATCCAGCGTCTTTATGATCTTTGCTTTCTTATCTGCGATTGGGAAAAGTGTAAGGCACTCCGATTTGGACGATCAAAGTCCATGTTATCAGCAAGCCGTAAATTAATCAGCGAATATTTCAGATAGTCCCAACAGAGTTGGGACTATGTTTGAATCTATCAACGCGTTGCTGTCGTCGTTTCCATAGGAATGATTATTTCATTTTCCTAATTTGCATCCAAAATCGTGGAACCAAAAATCACAATACCGTGCGCGCTGTCGATTTAAGTTATAGAGCACAACGAGTTTCGATAAAAACCCTTTGCAATTCAAATCGAGGGCTAAAAGTGTTGTATAATCATGGTTGTACAAATAGGGATATTATGACCACGATAAACGACCTACCTGACGAACCTAAATACTCTGTACAAAGAGTCAGCGACCTGACTGGCATTCTTCCAGTTACCTTGCGCGCCTGGGAAAGGCGTTATGGCATCCTGAATCCAGGTCGCGATGAGAATCACTATCGGCTGTACTCGGATAGGGATCTGGCAATTCTACGATGGCTCATCAACAAGAAGAATAGCGGCGTTTCCATCAGTACTGCTGCCGCGGGTTTACGGGATTTGATTGCGCAGAATAATTGGCCGGATGTTATCCCGTTTGGTATCGCCCAAACTAAGACAATCAGTTCAGCGCCACCAGAGCGCTACGCTGACGACCTTTTTGCCTTATTAAAGGCGCATAATGAGGTTGATGCAGCCAGACTTTTTGAGGACATAATTTCCAAATTTGATCTTGAATCACTGATCGATAGAATCCTCACACCCACCCTGATCTCTGTCGGGGAAGCCTGGGTTCGGGGAGAAATGATGATCAGTACAGAGCACTTTGCAACAGCTTTTGTGTTGAGCAGGTTGAACAACCTCTACATTTCACTGCCGATTGTCAACAAAGGACCTGCCATACTAATTGGTGGTGCGCCGACTGAGGAGCATGAAATGGGCGCTCTGATGATGGCTGTGCTGCTTAGGAACAGGGGCTATCGGGTGGAGTTCTTGGGGGCGAACTTGCATCTGGATGATCTGGTGGACTACGCCCGGCAGACTAAGCCCTCCCTGGTGGTTCTCACCGCCAGCACAAACCGTGCCGCCATGGAGTTGCTGCGGGCACAGGCAAAACTCAACACAATTTCAACGGCTCCGATATTCTGCTATGCCGGCTTTGCTTTTGATTTTGACCCATTGCTGGTTCAAAAAATTTCGGGTAACTATCTTGGGAATTCGATGGTCAAGGCCCTGGACCAGATAAGGCAGCTTTTGAGCGGGAAATAGTTCAGTACTATTACATGAAGATTTACAGCCACCCATGATTAGGGTGGTTTTCTGTTTATGTTACCTGATGCATTCAACAGTGATTAGTCTTAAATAAAAAGAGTTGGCAAAATTTGCCAACTCTTTTATTACTCAATGGTTGTGTTTACTGTGGAGGCAGCAGGACTGCATCGATCACGTGGATGACGCCATTGGAGGATTCGACGTCGGTGATGATAACCAGGACGGTATCATTCAGATAGACTTTACCATCTTCAACCTTGATAGTTACAGGCTGACGCAGGACGGTATCGGCACTGGTCAGGGTGACCACGTCAGAGGCCATGACTTTACCAGAAACAACATGGTAGAGTAGGATGGACTTGAGCTGTTCGAGGTTCTCGGGGAGCAGGAGGCTTGCGACGGTGGCTTCGGGGAGTTTCGCGAATGCGTCATCGGTTGGGGCAAATACGGTGAAGGGACCTTCGCCTTTGAGCGTGTCGACCAGGTCGGCAGCTGTCAGAGCGGCAGCGAGGGTGGTGAAGCGACCGTCAGCAACGGCGGTGTCGACGATGTCGGACAACTCAGGTGCGGGCATAGCAGTAGGTTCAACGATTGGCATCTTTGTAGCCTGAGGCACACATGCCGCGAGGGCGAGAATCGCCACGAGTGAGATAGAAAGTAAGCTAAAGGGTTTCATTTTTTCTCCTATTGTTAGTGTATAAAGGTTTGTACAACTTATGAATGTATTTTAGCAACAGTTAATACATTGTACAAATATTTGTACAATGTATCTTGACAAACAAATAAATCCTGTTTTCATCAGTCGATAGAAAGTGACAGATGGTGGTTTTTATAGGCAATAGGAAACATTGATGGAAAATACACGGCGATTTATCTCCAGAACCAGGCATTGTAAGACAATATTGACAAGAAAATGTCTTTGAGTACGCGTTTAGAGAAAGCTCTGAAAGTGGCTGCCCTCGACGCAGGCGGGGACGATTACGTGACCATCCATTTGGCTCTGACGATCTGCTGGTGAGGGTGCGAACGTTCTTCCGAAGGTCTTATGTGCCAGAAAAGACAGATGATAAGAAGATCCATATTGGAGAACTCATTATAGATCTCGTTGTCCGAAGGGCATTTGTCACTGAAAATGACCTGCACCTCAGCAGAACTGAATATGCAATAATCACCGTGCTGGCGCATCGCTTGGACGCCATTGTCACCCATGATGAACTCTTGGTCCAGGTGTTGGGTCAGGAATATCCGGGGGCTAACGACTATTTATATACCCACCTGGGTCGTCTGCACAAAAATCATGCTGAATTCAACGACCTGCTCGAGACTTTGCCCGGGATGGGATACAATTTGCAATCGAAGAAAATCTTCTTACAGTTGCGGTATATAACTAAAGCTGTGAAAAATCAAGCAACTTTAGTAGTTAGCCGCGAGTAAAAAAACTTCTTGGTCACTTCAGTAGCCAATACATAAAAAGCCGTCAACCCTAACAATGCCAACATGAGCGGTGCTGGCAACGGAACAAAACCAAACACCGAAATGAATGGCAGATAGGGCAGCACAAGGGTGATCCCAATGAAGATCAGGGTAATGACCAACAAAAGCGTACCTGGGCGGCTTCGGAAGAAGACATGGCGCGTGCGCACTACCAACGCAATGACCAACTCTGTAAGCAAGGACTCGATGAACCAGCCAGTACGGAACTCCTCCGGTGAGGCCCGAAACAGAATCAGCAGTGTTCCAAAGGTCAGGAAGTCAAAGATCGAACTGACAATCCCAAAAAGCACCATGTAGTTGCGGATAAACTTGGTGTTCCAGCGTTGCGGCTTCGCGACCATTTCTGCATCCACGTTGTCGCTGGCAATCGTTATCCCCGGGATATCGGACAGAAAGTTATTTAGCAGAATTTGCGGAGCAAGCAGCGGTAGAAATGGCAGAAACAAAGATGCTCCAGCCATGCTAAACATGTTGCCAAAATTGGCACTAATGGTGGTGAGGATGTACTTGAGCGTATTGGCGAAGGTTTTGCGACCCTCATCAATACCCTGGCGCAAGATCCCCAAATCCTTTTTCAGCAGAACAAAACCAGCAGCATCTTTGGCTACATCCACCGCTGTATCCACTGATATCCCCACGTCTGCCGAGTGCAAAGCTGGCGCGTCGTTAATGCCGTCCCCCATATAGCCAACTACATGATTTGTTTTTTGCAGAGCAAGGATGATGCGCTCCTTTTGGTTGGGGTCCACCTCCGCGAAGAGGGTTGTGCGTTCGGCAAGGTGCCAGAGTGCCTCATCGTTAAGGGAGTTCAAGTCACTTCCGGTCAGAACACCCTCAATAGGCAGATTTACTGCATTCGCAACATGGCGCGCAACTTTCTGATTATCACCTGTGATGATCTTCAATTGGACGCCGCGTTGCGCCAAGTCGACAATTACCTGTTGCACATCTGCTTTGGGTGGATCAAAAAAGAGTAGGAAACCGGCGAAAATGAGTTCACTTTCACTCTTGGAGGAATACGACTCAGGCTGGCTCTCAATTGGTTTTGTAGCTACACCTAGCACGCGGAAGCCTTTATCACTCCATTCGCTATACTGATTTTCAATCTCTGCCATGGCTGTAGAGTCCAATAAATGGACCTCCTCGCCGGTTTGTAGCCTTGTGCAGACACTTAGAATATTTACCAAGGCACCTTTTGTGATGAGGGTGCGCTGACCCTGCGCGTTAGCAACTACTATGCTCAGACGCTTGCGAATGAAGTCGTAAGGAATTTCATCGACTTTTTCGTCAGTACTTATATCCAGTTTTGCTTCTTGGGCAGATAATTGAATCGCCTCATCCAATGAATTGTTCAGCCCGGTTTGGTAGTGAGCATTAAGATAGGCATAACGCAAGACGTCTTCAGAGGGCTGCCCCTGTGTATTGAGTGCGCCATCCAGACGAACGACTCCTTCTGTCAGTGTTCCGGTTTTGTCGGTGCAGAGCACGTCCATACTGCCAAAGTTTTCAATAGATGTCAGGCGACGCACAATCACACCGCGTTTAGCCATTTTCTGTGCACCTTGGGCGAGCGTGATGCTGATAATGGCGGGTAGAAGTTCAGGAGTCAGGCCTACTGCCAGCGCAAGTGCAAAGAGCAGCGTGTCTATTACCGGTTTGGCGAGAAAAATGTTGATTGCTATAACGATGACAACCATTACCAGCATAACCTGGGTGAGCAGGTTGCCAAACCGGCGGATGCCGCGTTCGAATTCTGTCTCTGGTGAACTTAATCTGAGACGTTCCGCCACCTGACCAAACAATGTTGATTTCCCTGTCTGTGCAACCAATACCTGTGCGGTTCCACTGCTGACACTGGTCCCTCTAAAAACGCAGTTGATACGTTCTGAAAGGCTTGCATTATCGGGGACACTTGTTGGTTTCTTCTCTACCGGGAAGGTTTCACCCGTCAGCACAGCCTGATTTACAAAAAAATCATTGGCTTCCAACACAACACCGTCAGCTGGAACCAAACTGCCCGCAGAAAGCGCCACAATATCACCTGGCACCACTTGCTCTGAAGGCAGCATCGAAAACTGCCCGTCACGCAAAATGTCTGATTTTAGAAGAACTTGTTGCCGTAGTTTTTCAACCGCATTACTGGCGCTGTACTCCTGAGCAAAACCCAAAACAGTGCTGCCAAGGATTATTACAAGCACAATACTGGCATCAACCCACTCTCCGACAATTCCAGAAATAATAGCTGCGAAAATTAGGATGAGAACCAGGGGACTCTTAAACTGACTCAGCAACAGGCGAAAAGCGGTTGCTTGTTGCCGTGCGTCAATGTCATTTCCTCCGTATTGCTTCAGCCGTTGTTCAGCATCCGTTGTTGTTAGGCCGTTACTAGATGTGCTCAAGTTATAAAAAAGTTGTTCGGGAGTTTTGCTCCAATAAGAGAATTTATCCACGCCGGAGGTTTTTTCCTCCGCTTCGGGTACGCTTGCCGAAAGATTACGATCTATTGTCATATCACATCTCCAGGCTCAATTCTTATCTACTTATTCCCGGCATTAGGTGCTCACCGACAAAGAAAAGCTCTATGGCTTGGTTTGCAGCTGTCTGAGCATCAAGTACCATCAATGATTATTCAACTGGCTCTTGCTGATGATCATATGGCCATCAGTTTTGTCCAGATTTGAAATCGATTGTATTTGTCATCCGGTCGTAGAATTCCTAAATTAAAGCCCGGCGAATGAACCTGTCGCTCGCTTATTCCGTCGCCTTAGGTATTAATTCCCACAGTCGGATTAATGAACGCAAATCCGACACCCTTACATCAGTAGGAGCCCTGCCAACTGAACATATCGATTTTCTGACTGGGTAAAAGGCGCATACTTCTTCCGCCCTGAGTTTTAACAAAAAAACACCCCCTCGATGGGTCAGAGCCCATCGAGGAGGTGTAGTTTACTCAATGCAGTCTGTTTACAGTTCTGCAGCCAGATCTTTTTTACTGCCAATATTCAGCAGAGCGTTTAGAACGATACCGAAGAGCGCAGCTGTAGCAAGCGCAGGCAACTTCATTCCGAAGAATGGGATCATGCCGCCAAAAACTGACTGACCTCCTAGACCGATCACCATAATTGTTGCAATGACAGCGATATTCTTGGCACTGAACATGTCGACCTTCTTGTCGATCATGATGGCGATACCTTGGGCAGCAATGGCTCCGAACAAGTAGATTTCCAAACCGCCGATAACACTCAAGGGAATCGCATAAATTCCGTTGACAAGTGGGGTGAAACACGCGATAATCATCGCGATAATCGCTGCGGCTATCAGCACTGGTACAGAGAACACGCGTGTGATCGCCATGGCGCTGATGTTTTCACCATAGTTGGTTCCAGCAGGACCACCCATCGCGCCTGCGACAATGTCTCCAAGACCGTCACCGATCAAGTTGTCGCCAAGCCGATTTGCGAGGTCATATTGCTTCTTGCTGCCGAGTTTCTTCGCCAGATCATTTACGTACACATCCAGCTGGAAAATATGTGCGGTTGATTCTGGAATGGTGGCAAGCGCAACAGGCATAATCGCTAATGCAGCAAGCCAACTCACTTTAGGTAAGGTAAAGTGAGGTATAGCAAACAAGGTAGTTGTTGCTAACGGGCTTTCCCTAAAGAGGTTCTCACCGCCGAATAACAAAATCGCACCGGCGACAAGGACACCAACAAGCATACCAAGCATTAGCGGAAGTTGAGACAGGAAACCTTTCAGATATACGGAAAACAGAATTGTGGCAATTAGAGTAGCAATCGAGACGATCCATGCAAGATTGTTAACATTCTCCGCCACCTCAGGAAATCTGGGCCAAAAAGCAGCATCACCCATGGCGTTGCCAGCCAGGCTAAGTCCAATGATCATAGCAATTGGACCAGTAATTGTTGGAGGAAGAATTTTCTCAATTGCAGCTCGACCGACCTTCTTTACGATAATGCCTGCCAAAATTGAAACAAGACCAGACATCACGATACCGAAGGTCACAATTGCGATTTTGTCATCTGGAAGGATGCTGACACTATTTAGGTAGTCAGTGGTGAGCAAGCCCATAATGGCACCAAGATACGAGAAACTGGAGCCATAATACAGGGGGATTTTGCCTTTGGTAACCAGGATGAAACAGAGTGTCGCGAAACCGCTGGCAAAGATGGTGGTCGAGATGTGGAATTTGGTGATTAGAGCTACTGTAATCGTAGCAGGGAACATAACAATGACCTGCTGGATGGCGTAGAGTAACAACTTCCAGAATGGGGGTGTCTCGTCGGGAAGGTAACCTACGGTACTATCTGATTTAGTGAACCACTTCATACTTTCTCCTTTATATCTATTAATAATATGAATATTCAACTGTCAATCGATCTACCTGAAACTATATTCTATGGTCACCTCTCCTTTCTTCCCAATGCCTTGCGCTTATTAAGCGCAAGGCATTACCATGGGCTTTCAGGTGTTATCTTATTTTTCGCATTTTTGACTCAATGACGACCAGGAAGACAGTCGACATCAGTGCAAAGAATTGACTTCTTTCCGCTCTCGATGCCCAACACAATAGCTTCGGGTGAGAGGGGCAGAACGTGGAAGTTGATCCCAATAGCGTCATAGACTGCGTTGCCTATTGCTGAGGGGATGGAGATCATCGGGTGCTCTCCTACACCACGAGCGCCATAAGGTCCATTTCGCTGGGGATTCTCGATGTAGATGGGAACGATTTCCCCGGGCATGTCTTTCATGGTTGGGATCTTGTTATCTGTAAAGGAAGGATTCATCAGCTTGACATCATTGCTGAATTTATAGCCTTCCAAAATCGCAGAACCCAAACCTTGCATGACACCGCCGCAGATCTGACCATACACCAGTTTTTCGTTGATCACCTGACCAATATCAAAGGCAGATGCCACTTTGAGTACTTCGATGTTGCCCGTTTCTACATCCACTTCAATTTCCACAGCGTGTGCGCCGAAAGTCCAGACCAGTGCAGGGGCACCCTGACCAGTCTCGGGGTGCAGATTGGACAAGCCGTCGGCAATATAGGTGCCGGTCGCCATCAAGGGACCGCCGATGCTCGTTCCTCCAGGATACATGTAGCCAAGAGCGATCTGTTTGTAAGTTAATTTTCGCTCAGGATTATGGATGTGGTAAATCTCGCCGTTGGCATGAGCCAGGTATTCAGGCTCGGTTTTCAGCACCTGTGCGGCGACTTCTTTCATTTTCCGAAGCAACTCACGGCTGGCATTAATCACTGCGTTTCCACCCATGAAGGTCAGCTTGGATGCCACGGTGTTCCAGTCATACGGATTAGCCCGGGTGTCGATGTCCGTCATGATGTCGACGTGTTCGATCGGAAGATCCAATTCCTGGGCTGCGATTTGAGCCATAGCCGTGTTGGCGCCCTGACCGATATCCACGCCGCCGATCATCATTCGCACACGCCCATCGCCATTCATTTGAATGATGGCTGATGAGGCAGTGTTCGCGGGCATGGCTGGGGCTTTCTGCAAAACGGCAAAACCTTTGCCGCGCACCTTACCGGTTTTCCACTCGCGCTGACGTTCTTCTTCGGATTTGCGACCTGTCCAGCCGATTTCTTTCACTACCGCGGTCAAACAATCCCTGACGCTACCGGTGCTTTCAGTCACCAACTCGCCACTAATGGTATGGCTGCCAGGCTCAAGCAAATTCATCATGCGGAATTCGTAAGGATCGATCCCAAGTTGTTGCGAAAGAATGTCGATCTGGCGTTCGATAGACCAGTGTGTTTCCAGGTGACCAAAACCGCGGTAAGCCGTGCTGAACACCTTGTTGGTATAAATTGTTTTCGAGTCAATGCTGGCGTTGTCAACCGCGTAGGGTCCCAGACCCGAATAGACTGCGGTTTTTCCAACGTTGACACCATAGTCAGCATAAGCACCGCTGTCCCAGTCATAAACAGCCTGTACCGCGTTAATCTTGCCGTCCAGGTTTACACCGGTCTTGATCCGACCGCGCATGCCTGCGCGGGTTGGTAGTTGGTTAAATTCCTGTTCGCGCGTGGCACGCACCTTCACCGCACGCCCACCAGCTGCTTTTGAAAGCAACGCCGCGAGCGGCTCAAGGTGGATACCAGCTTTGCCGCCAAACCCACCGCCAACGTAGGGGATGTGCACTTCAACATCCGATTCAGAGATGCGGAAGCTGTCTGCCATGATCTGGCGAATGGCAAAGGGAGATTGGGCGGATGACCAGATGCGGATCTTGTTTGAATAGGGATCAGCCTGTACGATTGCCACATGGGTTTCCATTGGAACGTGAGCAACGGCTGGCAGTGAGAATTCGTTTTCCACCACCATATCCGACTCAGTGAAAGCCTTATCCAGGTCGCCTTTCCGGCTCTTGTTCCAGCTGGCGATATTGGAGTCTTTTTGGGGGAAGAAGACGCCCACATAGTGCTTCAGTTCGTTGATGTCGTCATGCACCAAGACTTTGGCTTCGAGGGCTTCGTCCACGTCGTGCACGGGAGTCAACGGCTCATAAACCACGTCCAGCAGCGCGATAGCGCGTTCGGCGGTTTCTTCGTCGTCAGCGGCAACAGCAGCAACCACATCACCGTGGTAGCGAGTTTCGCCCTTGGCAAGCACACGTTTGTCTTGCATGTAAAGACCGACCAGGATGTCTGAGTCCTCACCGGTCAACACAGCCCGGACGCCGGGAAGCGCTTTGGCCTTGCTGGTGTCGATCGAGACGATTTTCGCGCGAGCGTGCGGGGAGAGCAGGCACCTGGCGTGTAACATACCTGGAAACTCCATGTCATAGGCATAAATCGCTTGCCCGGTCACTTTTTCCTGGGCGTCTTTGCGGTCATAAGCCTGACCAACCCGCTTGTACTTTGATTGATACTTTTTCTCGTCCATTAGCGGCCTGACTCCTTTCGTTCACGTTCTGCAGTGCGTTTTACGGCTTGCATAATCGGAATGTACCCAGTACAGCGGCAAAGATTTCCGCTCAGAACTTCAACGATCTCTTCGTCTGTGGGATTCGGATTGTTATCCAGCAAAGCGCGGGTCGACATCAGGAACCCTGGAGTGCAAAAGCCGCACTGCAGCGCATCCTGGCTGATGAACTCTTCTTGTAGAATGGAGAGTTTTCCATCTTTTGCCAGACCTTCAACCGTGGTAATCTGAGCGCCTTCGGCTTCGAGTGCCAGAATGATGCATGAGGTCACGGCTTTGCCGTTCATGATAATGGTGCACGCGCCGCATTCTCCCTCGCCACAGGCTTCTTTCGTGCCAAATAGTTTCAGGTTGTCACGCAGGAAATGCAGCAGAGTCATGCTTGGGTCAATGTCGCGGACGACCAGTTGACCGTTCACTGTCAGGCTCAGGGTAACTTTACGCTTGCCTGATTCAACATGCTCGGTATACATAGAACAATCTTTGTTGTTGTCCATGTTTATGCCTCCTTGCCGATAAGAGTAAACAGACCGCGCTTCAGTAACACAGACGCCATTTGGAGGCGGTATTGTGCCGAAGAACGGACGTCGGTGATCGGGCGAATATGCTCACGGATGGCTTCTGCAGCCCATTCGATGGTTTCTGCGGAGAGCCCACGTGCATTGATCTGATCTTCGAGAGCAAAAAGCCGTTTGGGAGTGGGAGCAACCGCGCAGATACCGATTGCTACCTTGCCGTCCGGTTTGATGCGGCTGGCAACGCCAACTGTCGCGAGATCGTGACCGCGCAGCCTTGCCTGGCGGATGTAAATGCTCTTATCGCCCTCTCCGGGTTCGGGCAGTTGCACCGAAACCACTAATTCTCCGTGTTGGAGAACTGTGCGTTTTACGCCGGTGAAAAACTCGTGGATAGGAACCTGGCGCATGCCCTGGGGACCGGCAATGTTGACCAGCGCGTCGTAGACCAACAAAGCGGGGGGAAGATCTGCGCCTGGAGAGGCGTTACAGATGTTTCCGACCACTGTCGCGCGGTTGCGCAGTTGGAACGATGCCAGGGATGCTGCTGCCTGGTTCAGCGCAGGATATTTGGCTTTGACAACTTCGTCGTCGACCACACGGTTGACCACAACAGAAGCGCCGATTGTCAAACCGGAGCCTTCAATGAAACTAAATTCAGCAGTCTCGGGGAGTGCTTTAATGTCCACAATGTGTTCGGCATTGATCAGATTTCTGCGGAGCAGAATCATCAAATCAGTACCGCCAGCCAGGACAAAGGAATTCTCTTCCTTCTCGAGATATTGAACTGCTTCATTGAGGTTGTGGGGCTTAAAGTATGTAAACCTACTTATCATTAAAAGCCTCCTTTTGTTACCATAAAGATATGTTCTTCGCTGCTTGTAGCGTTCTCATTTATGGTTTTTTGCATGAGATATCACTAAATGATATCCGATTTGGACCTAATTGCATCAATTCTAACATACAGCGATAAGACTCCTGCTTATTAATAGTTACAATTGTTGAGCCTGAATTTTGATTAATTTTGGAAAATATCACAACCAATTACTCTCAATTGGTGCTTGCCGCTTGGGAAATTGCTGTTCGTAGCGGCTTGAAATCTCAATCAGAGCGCCCTCACTGCCGGGTAGACCAAACAGCTCAAATCCGATGGGCACCCCCAGGGGAGCGTGTGGCTTGGGGGCGGAGAAGCCGGCAGGCAGGCACACCGAGGGGAATCCAGTGATTGCGGCAAGCGCTCCGTTGCGCTGCACCTGGCTCTCGCCGACCTTGCAGACCAGTTGCTGCTGGTGGGGGAAGACCAACGCTTCCAACTGAAAACTGGAAAACAGAGACTCAATTTGCTTTTGCAGCAGGATGCGCCGCTTTAAGCGTTTGCTGTACTCAGGCGCTGTTATTTCCAGCTGGTTGGCGCACACAAGATTGTCCTTGATGCCTGGATGAAACAAGCCGCTCTTCAAGATGGCATCGATGTTGGGATAGGGAGCATTTACAGATTTCAGATAGCCGTTGAGGTGGGCTTTGAGATCAAACAAGTGCACACTGATATTTGAAACGAGTTCGCCAATCAGGACCTGGTCGTCAATTTCAAGAGTCTGACAACCCACTTTTCCCAGTTCTTCAATCACGTTCGCCATTACCCGGTTGGTTTCTTTGTTCACCCGTTCCGTGCCAAAGAATGATCTGAGCACACCAATCTTTGGTTGGCTCGAGAGCCGAGCATCCTGCACCTCCCGAACCGCAATCACCTTCAAGACAGTCGCAGCATCTGCGACGCTCCGCGCCATCGGTCCTGCGGTATCCTGGGTAAGGGAATAGGGCACGATCCCATCACTGCTCACCAAGCCAACCGTCGGTCGGATCCCAACCAAGTTATTAGCGCTGGAGGGAGAGCGGATGGAATTGATTGTGTCGGTTCCAATTCCAACCAAACCAAAATTTGCTGCCAGGGCAGCCCCAGTGCCACCGCTTGACCCTCCCGGGGTTCGAGTCAGGTCGTAGGGGTTGTAGGTCTGACCTTTGATCGAGCTGATGGATTCGCCCCAGATGGCGAATTCATGCAGGTTGGTTTTAGCGAGGATGATGGCGCCGGCGGCCTTCAAACGCCTCACCAGGTCCGCATCTTTACCGGTTGAAAAACCCTCAAGGCTCAAACTGCCGGCTGTTGTGGGCATTTCCGAGGTTTCGATGTTGTCCTTGACTAATACGGGCACGCCGTGCAGGCTCCCACTCAATTTCCCGGTGGCACGCAGAGCCGCGTCACATTCCCGCGCCAGCTCTAATGCGGTAGGGTTGACACATATGATGCTGGAAAGGATGCCATCAAAGCGCTGGATTCGATCGAGGTAAAAAGAAACGAGATCTTCGGTGGTAATCTCGTTTTCAAGCAGAGACTGGTGATATTTTGCGATGTCCAGTTCCAACATGCCTTAATTGTATCCTGAACTACTCTCTCTTTGTCAAGATTTGCATCAATCATCCCATTGTTGCGTGTGTTGTGATAAATTAACATAACTGAGCCCAAAATAGCTTTTCTATTTGTCTTAATATTACAATGAAACTATGAGGGTTTTTCGGTACAATACTTATCAGGATGAGAAACGATTTATGCTAAAAGCATTAAAAGTGCGTTTACGTGACATCCTCAACGTAGATTTGCTGGCGGGCGCGGAAGTAATCGCCGGCGAATCAGGGATGGGCAATGTAATTACCTCAGTCAACGTCATGGAGGTGCCAGATATTGTTGACTGGGTCCGACCGGGGGAACTTTTACTAACGACAGCTTACTCACTTTCCAACAACATTGAAGCCTTCAACACCCTCCTTCCCATCTTTGCGAAGAAGGGCGTTTGCGGGATGGGCATCAAAACCAAGCGCTATATCAATGAATTGCCAGAGAGTGTGATTGAAACAGCCAACAAGTTGGCATTTCCAATCATCAAAATCCCACCCGATGTGTCGTATGGCGATTTGATGAAGCAAATTTTCACCTACATAATCGGTGAGCAAACCCGCTTGCTTGAGAAGATAAACTCAGTCAACAACCAGATCCGGGATATCATGCTGCGCCGCGGAGATATGGATGAATTTGCTGAGCTTATCAGCAAGGCACTAAACTCACCGACATTAATTTCTGACCAGGTGCACAAGAGCTTTGTATTCCACGCAGGCGATAAAGACTGGGAAGCCATCCTTAATCGGGTCGTTCCGTCAACCATCAACAACCCGGCCATCCTGGCAGAGCCGGGATCAATGGAAATTCAAACCAGTTTCGACCTGGTTGACGGCACAAAAGTCAAACGCTTTAGCATCCCGATCTTCTTTGAAGAAAACCTTTACGGCTATGTCTACATTTGGGATGTAAACGACCAGATCAATCCAGGTGACTTGTTCGTTATTCAATCCGCAACCTCCCTGATTGCGCTGCACATCGTCACCAAGCTAACCGTCACTCAGCGGGAAAATGTGCACCGCACCAATTTCTTTGAGCAATTGTTAAGCAATAAGCCCGAAGCGCAAGCGGGAGCGATTTTGGATGCTGAGTATTACGGGTTCGATCCCAATGCGCACCATCAATGCTTGATCTTCAGGCTGGATTTTGAAGACAGTGTGCACTCAGCGTCTTCCCGCAACCGCAGAATCCAGGAAACAAGCCTGATCCTGACTGGAATTCTCAGTTACATTCAACAAAAGGCTTCGTCTCGCTTCATTTGGGTAACCAAGCCCAATGAGATTTACTTCCTGCTCGAGTTCGACTCGAACCTGAGCCCGGAAAACCGCGCTGACCAGACCAGGCATTTCGTCTATTTGCTGCTGGAGGCCGCCAGGGATCTGAAAGTTGCGGAGCATTGTTTCATCGGAATTGGACGGGCGTACCCCGGTTATGATACCCTCAGCGACAGTTTGCATGAGGCTCAGCAGGCTGTGCGCATCTTGCAGGGCAGCCAAAAGAAAGACAAAGATCACTACGGCTTCTTTGAAGAAATGGGAATCGCCCGATTGTTTGGCGCGCCTGAAAGCCGGGCAGATTTTTTGAGCCATTCCGATCAAGTGCTTCAACCAATTTTGAAATACGACGCGGACCATGACGGCAAATTGCTCGAAACAGTCCGGGCATATTTTGAACATGGCGGCAACCTGCGGAAAATCTCCGAAGTGCAATTTACGCATTACAACACCGTTGTTTATCGGATCAACCGGATCCGTGATACCCTGAAGATTGATTTGAAAGATCCGGAGACGGCTTTTTCCATTCAATTTGCCCTCAAGATTCGGGACTTAATTGGTTGAAATGGCGATAAGAGAGATGAAAGTTATTGCAATTGCGGATGACCTGGTCGAATTCCTTGGGACTCATCCAAGTCACGTTGCAGGTGTTCACTCAGTCTTTCCCCATGCCGTGAACTTGCTGATTGCAGAAAATGAATTGATCACACTCACTAACCAGGGCGACGTTACCCCGATGGGGCTGAAGGTGAACGCCAGCCAAATTTTCCCCAATCTTCTGAAAGCCGGCGATCAGGTCGTCCTCAACCCGGACAGTTTCACGAGCGAAAATGGGGTCTTTCAGATCCGCTTGCAAGGCGCGGATATTTGGGAAACCCGCTTGGTGACGAGTTTCTCTCCGCGTCCGGCTGAAGCGGTTGCCCAAATCAGGCTCAAACTGATTACATGGCTTGCCCAACAGCCAGCCCATGGGCTGCTGCCGCTCCTGCCGCGTTTGACGCGCCAATTAACGAACAACGACCCATCTCTTGGTAATATCTACAGCCGGTACATAGCTGATGATCTTGAAAGCTTTACAAATGCGGTCAACACCTCTGCTTGGGAGCAAGCCTTGCTCCTGGCGGATCGCCTCATCGGGTTTGGAATGGGTTCCACGCCGGCTTGCGATGATTTCCTGGCGGCATACCTGGTCGTTTTCTCGTTTGCTGGCGAGAAATACCCGCATCGTTACCCTTGGATCAGAGAGTTCAATCGGACCATCGCCAGCAAGGGGAAAAGCCGCACCACCCTGATCAGTGCCAACATGCTCAGGCATGCCGCGAATGGCAAGATTAGCCGGGGTCATCAACGACTCATCGAAACATGCCTGTTTGAAAATCAGGGTAACCTGTTAAAGTTAGCCGATGAAGTTTTCCACCACGGAGCGACTTCGGGCGGAGATTTTCTGCTCGGATTGGTTTGCGCTTTGGAATGGGTTCAAAACACACTCAAAGATATTAAAAAGGAAGGAGAGCAAGCATGGGTTGCATTAAACCAACCCCAACCCGTGCCAGGCATATGACCCTACATACGAGTATTAAAAGAAATGCCTATTACGACTCCGTAACGCTCATGCTGTTATCGAGAGAATTACTGAAGTTGGAGGGTGTTGAAGATGTTTTGGTGGGAATGGGCACCGACCTCAACCTCGACCTGGCGAAAGACCTCGGTCTTGCCACCAGCGAATTTGACACATTAACTCCCAATGACCTCTTTATCGCCGCAAAAATTGATGAAAACCTGACTTCCATGAAGGTAGTCGAAGAGGCCTTCATTGCGCAGCTGAACAAAGGCGCGGAGTCCGAAGGCGATGATGATTACCAACCGCCCTCCTTGAGGTCCGCCATCCAGGCTTTGCCCGAGGCCAACATGGTCCTTATCTCCGTGCCGGGTCAGTTTGCGGCAGCGGAAGTTGAGGATGCTCTGGATGCTGGGCTGCACGTGATGCTGTTCTCGGACAATGTCTCGGTCGAAGATGAGCTGCGCCTCAAGCAAAAGGCGGTGGAAAAAGGGCTGCTAATGATGGGACCGGACTGTGGAACGGCGATCATCAATGGCAAACCCCTCTGTTTTGCTAATGCCGTTCGACGTGGAAAGATCGGCGTGGTCGGCGCATCAGGCACCGGAACCCAGGAAGTCACCGTTCAGATTCACAAGCTTGGTGAAGGTCTCTCCCAGGTCATTGGCACCGGTGGGCGCGACCTCAAGGAGC
Organism: uncultured Anaerolineaceae bacterium; assembly: GCA_964409045.1. Taxonomy (GTDB): domain Bacteria; phylum Chloroflexota; class Anaerolineae; order Anaerolineales; family Anaerolineaceae; genus Mesolinea. Next base: position 63,079 of record CAYPBU010000002.1, read on the forward strand.
AAATTGGTGGGTTGATGATGATCCAGGGTTTTGAATCGCTGATTGCTGACCCTGAAACTGATTTGATCGTCCTGATCTCCAAACCGCCAGCCCCCTCCGTGGCGGAAAAGATTTACCAGATTGCCAAAACCTGCCCCAAACCCGTCGTGATCGACTTCATCGGTGGAGATCGTGCAGCTATCGAAGCTGCAGGTGCCATCCCATGTATCAGCCTTGAAGATGCTGCTCAAAAAGCCGTCCAGGTGCTACACGGGCAAGCCTATGCTGACTTTGCAGGTTTCTCGCTGCCAGAAGAGCATGTTGAATGTATCGTTGACACCTCCATCTCTAAACTAAAAAGCGACCAGACAGAACTTCGTGCTCTCTTCACCGGCGGCACATTGGCAGATGAAGCCATGAAACTTCTGGGCGTGCATTACGACATCTACTCCAATATTCCCCTCTCGCCAGAGATGGCGATCGAGAATCTGCCCGGAGGGCGCGGTCACATCTGCCTGGACCTCGGCGAAGACCAGTTCACCCGCGGCAGACCGCACCCGATGATCGACCCACAAACCCGGACAGAGTTTTTCCGGTCCCATGTGGACGGGCAAACGGGTGTGATCCTGGTGGATGTGGTGCTTGGTTTTGGCTCCTACGATGACCCGGCAGGGGCAGTGGCTGCCTCCGTGCGCGAAATTAGACAGCGATTGTCCAGCCAGGGCAAGGATGTGGTCGTGATTGCCTCGGTTTGCGGTACGGATCTGGATAGCCAGGATTTGAACAAATCGATCGAGACCCTGGAAGCTGAAGGCATCCTGGTGATGCCATCCAACGCCCAGGCGGTCCGGCTTACTGATCGAGTCATGCAACGCATGCAGAAAGGAGCATGAGATGTCGGTTAACGATCTCTTCAAACAAGAACTCAAAGTCGTCAATCTTGGCTTGAAGTCTTTCCATAACGACTTAAAGAGCCAGGGTGTCACCGTGGTGCAGGTGAACTGGAAACCCAAAGCAGGCGGCAAGAAGAACATGCTCAACCTGCTGAACAAACTTAATAAAGTCAAGCAATCATAATTTGAAAGGAGTGAGACATTGATAGATATTATTGAAAACGCAAATAAGGAAGCTCTGGAGATAATCCAGAATGGACAACCAACACTGATCGGCTTGGGAGTGGCGGGAGATGTCATTCCGGGCATGGCAAAAGACTTGTTTCTCCATGCGGGTCCGCCTATCACGTGGGAGAAGATGTCTGGTCCCCTGCGCGGCGGTGTGATGGCAGGACTGATGTATGAGGGCTTGGCTTCCACCCCTGAGGAAGCCGCTCAATACGCAGCCTCAGGAAAACTGAGGTTTGATTCCTGCCATCACCATGAGGCTGTGGGTCCCATGGCAGGTATTGTGACCTCGAAGATGCCAGTCTGGATCATCGAAAACAAAGCCTATGGCAACCGGGCATACTGCACCTTGAACGAAGGTCTTGGCAAGGTTTTGCGCATGGGAGCCTACGGACCGGAAGTGATCAAGCACCTGCAGTGGATGGAGACCGTCCTGTATCCCGTTTTGAAAGAAACGGTTGAAATCCATGGTCCTATCGACCTCAAGACCATGATCGCGCAAGCCGTCCAGATGGGTGATGAGTGCCACAACCGCAACAAGGCTGCCACCTCATTGCTGATTCGAGAAATTGCTCCCAGCATCTTGAAAACCTCGTTTAGCAACCAGGACAAAATCGCTGTACTGGAATTCCTCAACAGCAATGACCACACTTTCCTGAATCTTTCCATGCCGGCAGCCAAGGCCACCTTGGAACCTGCTGGTAAAGTGAAACACTCCACCATCGTCTACACCATGGCGCGCAACGGTACCGAGTTTGGAATTCGCGTAGCCGGTCTTGGGGGTCGCTGGTTCACCGCCCCGGCGGAGATTATCGATGGTCTGTACTTCCCTGGCTTTTCCATGGAAAATGCCAACCCGGATGTCGGCGACTCCTGCATCACGGAAACGCTTGGCATCGGCGGCTTTTCGATGGCAACCGCGCCAGCAATTGTGCAATTTGTGGGCGGCACGCCCAAAGATGCGGTACGATATACCACCAGCATGTATGAGATCACCACGGAAGAAAGCCGTGCCTACAAGCTCCCCCCGATGAATTTCAGGGGCTCGCCAACCGGCATCGACATCCGCAAGGTGATTGAAACCCAGGTGTTGCCTGTCATCAATACCGGCATTGCCCATAAAGAAGCCGGTGTGGGCCAGGTAGGCGCGGGCGTTGTGCACCCGCCGATGGCATGCTTTGAACAAGCTTTGGAAGCGTTCGTAAACCTCCTTGAAGGCGAAGGTCTTCTGGAGGACTAATCTATTGGAGGAACTATGATTAAAAATTGGGACAAAATTAAGGTTTACGACTTAACACAGAACACCAGTATTCTCACACCACCCTGGCCGACCTACGAGCCGCTGCAAGTGAAATTCTTCAAGCGCCTCAGCCCAAATGGGGCGAACGGCATGCTCATTACCACCTCAAACCACGTGGGCACCCACCTGGATGGTCCGCTGCATTTTGACACCTCCGGTCGGGACATTGCCTCGCTCGAGATGGACAAGTTGATGGGTCCCGGTGTGGTCGTGGATCTGTCCGACATTGCCGAAGACTGGTCCATCTACACACCCCAGGACATCATGGACCGCGTCGAAGTGAAAACCGGCGATATCCTCTACATCAACACCGGCTACCACCGCTATGGTTTTGATCAACCCGAAGCCAACGAACGCCGTTACATGCTGCGCCATCCCGGTCCTTCAATGGATTTCATTGATTGGATCAAGGACATGAAAATCAAGCACATCGCCGTGGACTGCGGCTCTGCCGACCATCCCATGAACACCAAGATCCGCGATTGGGAACCTGGTGAGGCTCAGGCTTGCGACGCCTATATGAAACAGCGCTACGGCAAGGGCTTGAACGAGATCTATCCATGGCCAGAGCAGTACCAGGCTATGCACATCAAGGTCTTCCCAAAACCCTGGGAGATCATCCATGTCGAAAATATCGGCGGCGAGATCGACAAGGTGCTGAACAAGCGACTCATCCTGGGCACCCTCCCCTGGAAGTTCCAATATGGCGAAAGCGCTTTCTGCCGCTGTATCGCTATTGACGAAGTCGAATAGGTTTTCATAAAAAATCAAAGTTCAGAATCCCTCTCCTAAAAGGGATTCTGAACTATTGCATGACAAGTATAGATCTGGAGGATTTGAAATGGGCGCATTATCTGATATCAAAGTATTGGACCTGACTCGTGTTTTAGCCGGACCTTACGCAACGATGGTCCTGGCAGACCTTGGCGCGGAAATCATAAAAATTGAACAACCCGAAAAGGGCGATGATTCCAGGGCCTATGGTCCATACAAAAATGGTGAGAGTGCTTATTTCATGAGTCTGAACCGCAATAAAGAGAGCATCACCCTCAATCTCAAGGCGCCTGAAGGCAAAGAGATTTTCAAAGCCCTGGTGAAACAGGTGGATGTTCTGGTTGAAAACTATCGCCCCGGCACCATGGAAAAGCTGGGTTTGGGATATGATGTGCTCAAAGAGATCAATCCCCGCCTCATTTATGCCTCCTCCACGGGATATGGCCAAACCGGACCTTACAGCCAGCGACCTGCTTACGACGCCGTGGTGCAAGCCATGGGCGGCATCATGAGCATCACCGGTCAGGCCGATGGCAAGCCAACCCGCGTGGGCTCATCTATCGGTGATATAACCGCTGGGCTTTTCTGCGCGATCGGAATTCTGGCCACCTTGCATGAACGTGAGCGCTCCGGCGAAGGGCAAATGGTGGACGTTGCCATGCTCGACTGCCAGGTTGCCATCCTCGAAAACGCCATCTCGCGTTACGAATTCACCGGCGAGATTCCCCACCCAATCGGCAACCGTCATCCATCGATCGTACCTTTTGAGCCTTTCGACACCCTAACCAGCCCGATCATGGTGGCTGCAGGCAACGACCGCTTGTGGGCAACCTTGTGCGACCTGATGGGCCTCGAAGTTGCCTGTGATCCTCGCTTCAAGAACAACCCCCAGCGTAACGAACATTATGATGAGTTACGTCCGATTTTGGCCGCCAAATTTATGACCAAGACCGCGGAAGAGTGGCAAACGATGTTTGATGACGCTGGCATCCCCTGTGGACCGATCAACACGGTCGACAAGGTCGTCACGAATGAACAAGTGGTTGCCAGGGACATGATCCTCGAAGTTGAGCATCCTGTTGCGGGCACCACGCGCATTCCCGGCATCCCGATCAAGCTGAGCCGCACACCGGGCGAGATCCGCATGGCCGCCCCAGTCCTTGGCGCCGAAACCGAAAAAATTCTCAGCCAATACCTGGGGCTCACTTCCGATCAGATCACTGAATTGCGGGAGAAACAAGTAATTTAACGCAACCCAAATGCAAAAAGAAGCCAGCCCGTTTGTGAGCTGGCTTCTTTTTTATGTATGAAAGAATTCGAACCTTAATGGTTCTCTATTCTTTGTCCAAATCCTGCAGTTGTTGGTTGACCACAGCCGATTGATTTTCGAGCCAGACTTTGCGCTGGATCAGTACTGCTTTCATGTCAGGTTGTGGTGCGTCAGTTTGCCCCATGCCCCAACCAAGACCGCCGCGGAAAAACCCGCCCCTTCTGCCGCGTCCACCGACGCGTCCTGCAAAATCCCCTCCACGTCCTGCGTTCGCTCCTGAGTTTTCCCCTCCGCATGGTCCTAATCCTCGTCCAATCGGTCCCGTTCCAGTCGGTCCAGTTCCATCAAATCTTGGCATATCTATCTCCTTGTTATTGTATTTAATTATCGTCTGTTCATCCGGTTTCCACGCCGGCGTCCAAAAAATCGGCCGAATGCGGAATCCCACGCTCTGCCGCCCCAGCGAAAAGCTGCGCCAGGTGTTTGGAATGGAGTTGCAATTTCTCCGGTGTTATCCCCTGTCGTTTCACAATTTCCCATACTCCGTCCTGTTTTTGAGCCCTGACCCATAGGTCCAGTTCCATCTCTTGCGGGCATTTTTACTTCCTTTTATCCTTTCTGAATCTTGGCGAACAATTTATCGATAATTACGTTGGTCTTGTCCAACTCTTGTGTCCAGTATCGCAGGGCTTCTTCTCCTTGCGAGGTCAAACGGTAGATCCGTCGAGGGGGACCTTGGGTCTGATCAGTATCCCAGTCCGATTCAATCCAACCCAGCGCTTCCATTTCACGCAGTGTTCGATAAACAACGCTCGGGTGAATGGTTGTCATATCCAATGCATTGAGATCAGATAAAAGACTGTAACCATGTCCTGGCTGTTCTTTTAGCAAAACAAGTAATGTGGGCTCCAGCAGCGATACAACCAGGGGAGAATGAATCTCCTCACCTCTTGAACCTGCTCTCATTGCCCAACCTCTCCCGCGTCTTGGCATAATTTTGTACCTCCTTCTGATCACACACAGTATAGTACACTACTCTCTTAATGTCAATAGGTAATTAGAGAATATTCGCAACTGTTAATAAATATAATATGATTATATTGGTAAAGACTTCTTGCTTAATCGACAATTAGTACTATAATATTGGGAAACAGTATGTTCGAGAGGTTTCTTGTGCGCAAAATTGCCAGGCCTGATGCTTTGTTGAGGTCTGAGTCCCGACTGGAGTAGTAGTATGAATTTTTACAGCGTCAATCCATTGGACAACCCTGATACCCTATCCGCAGATCTTTTAGTCGGTAAGAGGCTAAAAGATTTACGTACCGGAAGAGGGTATTCCCTGCGCTTACTTGCGGAGCGGAGTGGCTTGAACATTAACACCCTGAGTCTGATCGAAAATGGAAAGACCTCCCCGTCAGTTAGTACTTTACAGCAATTATCGCAGGCATTGGGTGTGCCAATTGCCGCCTTCTTTGAATCAGAACCAGTAAAGAAAGAGATCGTTTTTACACAAGCTGAAGACCGGCCAACCCAGGTATTTGGTTCCACTAAAATGCAAAATCTTGCAAAGGATCTGCTCAATAATGCGGTTCAGCCCTTTGTGGTGACCTTGCAGCCAGGCATGGGCAGTGGCGATCACACGATTGTTCACACGGGTTTTGAATTTATATACTGTCTGAGCGGATCAATACGCTATCAGGTTGCTCAAGAGGAATTTATCCTCCATCCAGGCGACAGCCTGGTGTTTGAATCGCATAGGCCACACAATTGGGAAAACATTGGGGATGTTCCAACACAAATTTTACTAATTCTGTATCCAACGGATGAAAGGGAAAAACCAGGCGGGCGTCATTTTTCGCTCGAGGTAATGAAAAAGGAGATTAATATGAAAATTGCAGCAATTACAGAAGACGGAAAGACAATCAGTCAGCATTTTGGCCGTGCGCCATACTACTTGGTGCTAACCATCGAAGAAGGGAAAGTTACCGACAGGGAAATGCGCGACAAAATGGGTCACAGCCAATTCCACGAGGAGACTCACGTGGCTGAATCGCTTGGGCAAGGGCACGGAATGGACGCGCAATCCCATAACAAGCATGTAAACATGGCCCAGGCAATTGCCGATTGCAAGGCTCTGCTTTGCGGAGGAATGGGTATGGGTGCTTATGAGAGCATGCGCCAGTTAAATATCCGACCTGTGGTTACCGATCTGCGCGATATTGAAACCGCAGTTCAGGCGTTCATTGACGGAAAGCTAATAGACCATACAGAATTGCTGCACTAGTACTGGTGTCAGCGTCAACAAAAGAACATTCGGTTGATATTTTGGTAATAACCAGAGATATCAAGCGATAATCGTGATAAGGAGTTGCTATGAAATTGATAATATCCGCACAAGATCCCTCACTTGAGAGCTCTGTCGATAGGCGTTTTGGCCGTTGCACGTGGTTGATACTCTTTGATACTGAAACAAACCAATGGGAAGCTTTTCAGAATCCCGGCGTCAGTCAGTCGGGTGGTGCTGGAGTGGCTGCTGCACAGTTCGTTGTGG
>CAYPBU010000003.1:0-28526 GCA_964409045.1 uncultured Anaerolineaceae bacterium
CGACCATCCAGGGGTTACCTGGCATCCTGCTCTGCGGTGTACGGACTTTCCTCACAATTAAGCGCGCGCACCTGGCTGACCTGAGTGAATTAAGAATAGACGAAGGAGGAAGAAATGTCAAACGAGTCAATTTGCGGTTAGGCTGAGCTGCGACCATTATTAAATTAGGATAATGGCGAAAACGGAGGTTTGGTAGGGGCACGGCAGTGCGAAGCCTCCCCTGGCGGGATGTCGTGCTTCGAGACTAAATTCGAATTTTGCAAGCCATTATCCGTTATTCCCCCACCCAATTACTGGACAAATTCGGGATTTATTGTAAAATACTCTTTTGCAAGTATAGAGGAATTGTTTTTGGAGGAAGAAATTGGCAAATATTAAGTCTCAGATCAAACGAAACAAGCAAAACCAGGCCGCGCGCCTGCGCAATCGCGTCTATCGTGGCTCAGCTCGCACTTTCCTGCGTAAGGCTCTGACCGCTCTTCGCACTGAAGACACTGAAAAGTCACAGGGTGAGGTAATGAATGCGATCCGCGCACTGGATAAGGCTGCAGCAAAGGGTGTTATTCACAAAAACAACGCTGCCCGCCGTAAGTCTCGTCTGATGGCCCGCTTTAACAGCTTAGAAAAATAAGCATTCGACATTCAAACACCGAGGCTCCCTAACCGAATGGTGGGGAACCTCTTTTTTTGTTTAACTGGACGTCATTACGAGACCCTTTGCCATGTGAGCTTCTGGGATCGAGTTTCATCCATTGGACAAAGGGTCGCGGTAATCTCGTTTTTGGGTTCAACTAACGAGATCGCTTCGCAACGGAGGCTCGCGATGACGAACTATTAATGGGAAGCTCCTATACTCATCATCCATCCCTCGATGTTATAATCGCCCCAGACTAATTGTGAGATGAACATGTTTGACGATATAAAAGACCAGCTAACTCAGGTAATCGACACTTTTTGCCAAACTCGGGGATTGCCCATTGGCAAAGTGGAGTTCCGCAACATCCCCTTCAGTGGGGAATGGGGCATCGCCGCGCCGCTCTTTCCACTGGCAGCAGCAGATCCAGATAAATCCTTACCTGTGCCCAGAAAAGCACAGGAATATGCTGAAATTCTGAAAACCCAGGTGGCAGGTTTAACCGGTTTTTCCCGCGTTGAAGCCGTCAAAGGATATTTGAACCTGTATTTTGAGCCCCACCAATACGCTGAACGGGTGGTGGGTACCGTCCTGGAGCAGGGCAGGGCTTTTGGTTCCCAGGTGCAACAGGGAAAAACAGTGATGGTGGAATATTCCAACCCAAATACCCACAAGCCGTTACATGTCGGTCACCTGCGAAATGTGATTTTGGGCGGTTCGGTCTGTAATGTCCTGGAAGCAAGCGGCAAGAAAGTTATACGCGCCAATTATATCGGCGACATCGGACTGCACGTGATCAAGTGGATGTGCAATTACGAGATGTTCCACTCTGGTGAGCAGCCTGGCGCAGATAAGATGCGCTGGATGGCTGACCTTTATGCTGAGGCAGACCGGCGCTTTGTGAGCGAGCCTGAGTTTGAAGCTGAGGTGAGGGCTTACTTCGGACGTTGGGATGCTGGTGAGCAGCACCTCAAAGACCTCTGGAAGCAAACCCGCGATTGGTCAATGGAAGGCTTCGATCAGGTTTATGGGTTATTAGGGGAGCATTTTGACCGGATCTACTTTGAAAGCGAAGTGGAAGAACCTGGCAAAGCGTTGATTGAGCCGTTGATTGAGAGTGGATTGGCTGAGGATGGTCGCCCCGAAAACCCGGTGATCATCGACCTGGATAAAAAACTAGGCACCAAAGAGGAATACCGGGTGGTGGTCATTCTGCGCTCAGACGGAACCTCTTTGTATGCCACCAAGGAAATCCCCCTTGCGATCATGAAGTTCGAGGAATACGATCTCGACCAATCCATTTACGTCATCGACGTTCGCCAATCGCTGCATATGAAACAGATGAGCAAGGTGATGGAACTGATGGGCTACCCATGGGCTGACCGGATGCGTCATCTCGCCTACGAGATTGTCAATTTACCGGGGAATGTGACCATGTCTTCCCGGGATGGCACCGTGGTCTTGCTGGATGACTTGATCCGTGAGGCAACCCAACGTGCCCTGGAGGTCGTCAGGGAAAAGAACCCCTCTTTGGATGCAGACACGATGCGTGAGGTGGCGGAAAAAGTTGCCCTGGGTGCGATCAAGTACCCGATGATCGCGCGTGAAAACACCAAGATCGTGACTTTTGACTGGGAGACGGCACTCGACTTCAATGGACAGTCTGCGCCTTATATCCAATATGCCGTGGTGCGTTCCAACAGCATCCTGCGCCGGCTAAACGAAACCGTTCCCAACGAAGCGCGTTTTAGCCACGAGCTGATGCCGGCGGAAGTCAACCTGATCGAAAAGATCTCACAGCTTCCTGAGGTGGTTCAAAAAGCGGCCAACGAGTTTAAACCCTCGCTTATCGCCACCTATTCCTTTGAGCTTGCACAATCCTTCAACGACTTTTACACCCAATGCCCGGTTCTCTCTGCTGTGGACTCAGCCAGGCTTGCCCGCCTTGTGCTTGTGCAGGCTGCCAAAGTTGCCCTCGAGAATGGGTTAGCTTTGCTGGGAATTCAATCACCGCAAGTGATGTGATGTAGAATAATAACAATCAAATCAAAAGGAGAAACATATGAGTCGAATTCGTACACTAATCATGGGGGCAGCAGGTCGGGATTTTCATAACTTCAACACTTTTTATCGTGACAACGAAAAGTATGAAGTGGTTGCATTCACCGCTACCCAGATCCCTAACATCGACGGGCGAAAGTACCCCGCCGAACTTGCTGGAAAACTGTATCCAGACGGCATCAAGATCTATCCCGAATCTGAATTACCCGAACTGATCAAGAAGTTCGAAGTTGATGAAGTCGTATTCGCTTACAGTGATGTTCCCTACGATTATGTCATGCACAAATCTGCCCTGGTCAACTCCCTGGGAGCCGACTTCCGCCTGATGGGTACCAAAGAGACCCAGGTCAAATCCACCAAACAAGTGGTCGCTATTTGCGCCGTTCGTACTGGTTGCGGCAAAAGCCAGACCACCCGCCGCGTTGCGGCAATCCTCCAGGAAATGGGCTTGAAAGTGGCCGCAATCCGTCACCCCATGCCTTATGGTGACCTGGTGAAGCAGCGCGTTCAGCGCTTTGCAACTTACGCAGACCTCGACCTGCACGAGTGCACGATTGAGGAACGCGAAGAGTACGAACCCCACCTCGATAATGGCGTGATCGTTTTTGCTGGCGTGGATTACGAAGCTATCCTGCGCGAAGCGGAAAAAGAAGTGGATGTCGTCCTGTGGGATGGCGGAAATAACGACTTCTCTTTCTACAAACCTGACTTACAGATCACCGTGGCGGATCCTCTGCGACCTGGTCACGAAATTGCCTATTATCCTGGTGAAGTGAATGTGCGCATGGCGGATGTGGTTGTCATTAATAAAGTCGACACTGCCAATCCTGAGGATGTTATCAAAGTCCGTGAGAATGTCCATTCCATCAACCCTAATGCCATCATTGTCGAAGGCGCATCCCCGATCTATGTGGATGACCCCGAAGCCATTCGCGGTAAGCGGGTGTTGGTGGTGGAAGACGGTCCCACGCTGACCCACGGCGGCATGAAAATTGGTGCCGGTTGGGTGGCAGCCCGCCGCTTTGGTGCCGCAGAAATTGTGGATCCCCGACCATTTGCGGTTGGTGAAATCCTGGCTACCTACAAGAAGTATCCTGGGACTGGCAACATTTTGCCAGCCATGGGTTATGGCGATCAGCAAATCCGCGACCTCGAGAAAACCATTGAAGCCGCAGATGTAGACCTGGTCATCATTGGCACTCCCATTGACCTGACCCGTGTGATGAAGATCGATCGCCCAAGCCAGCGCGTGCGCTATGAGCTTGAGGAAATCGGCAAACCAGATCTCGAGGATATCCTGAAAAAGAAGTTCGGCAAGTAGTTTTGACTTAGACAGGCAACCGGTCATGCAAATGACCGGTTGTTTTTTTTCGAGGTTAACGCGAGCTGGAAGAGCTTTCTCTCTGCAAAGCGATTCGGGATTATGATAAACTCACTGTACCTCAAATCGAAAGAGCAACTATGTTTATAGATTCTATATTGATTAAAGTCGCGTCTGGTAAAGGCGGCGATGGAATTGTGCACATGCACCGCGAAAAATACCGCCCCCGTGGTGGTCCTGATGGTGGGGATGGTGGCAGAGGCGGCAGCGTGATCTTTGAAGTCGTGCCGACTCTCAACACCTTGAGCCATTTCCATCAGAACGAGAACTTCTTCGCAGACGCAGGCAAAAATGGTGGACCCACCAATCGCAGCGGACGTTCGGCTGCTGACTTGATTGTTCGCGTACCACCAGGCACCGCCATTTACGACGATGATAAGGCTGAGTTGATCGCAGACCTCATTTTGCCTGGTCAGAGGTTAGTTGTTGCCAAGGGCGGGCGAGGAGGCAGGGGTAACCAACACTTTGCGACCAGCCGAAACCAGATGCCGTTGACTGCAGAAAAAGGCGAGCCAGGCGAAGAATTCAACATTAGGCTTGAATTGAAACTCATTGCGGATGTTGGGCTGGTTGGACTGCCTAATGCTGGAAAATCGTCGATTTTGGCCGCGACAACCAACTCCAGACCCAAAGTGGCAGATTACCCATTTACAACTCTCGAGCCAAACCTGGGCGTGGTCAAGCTTGACCTGGAAAACAGCTTCGTGATGGCGGACATTCCTGGTCTGATCGAAGGGGCTTCCTTGGGGGTCGGCTTAGGTTTCGACTTCCTGCGCCACGTGCAGCGCACGCGACTGCTAATCCATGTGTTGGATGGTCTTTCGGAAGACCCCCTGGATGATTACCATACCATCAATGCCGAGCTCGAGCTCTTCGATGATCTGCTCGGAAAACGACCCCAAATCGTGGTTCTGAACAAGATGGACCTGCCGGATGTGGTCGAAAAGTTTGATTCATTGCGTGCTGAATTTACAGTTTTTGGAGTTGAGTTGATGCCGGTTTCGGCGGTCAGCCAATTCAACCTAAAAGAGCTGATGTGGAAGGTGTTTAACACCCTTCGAGAACTGCCTGAAGAAGAGAAAGAGCTTGAATTGCCGGTTTATCGGGCAGAGATCGACCCGAACGCATTCGAGATCGAAAAGACGGAAGACGGCTACGTGGTCTCAGGAGCGCGCATCGAAAAAGCAGCTGCAATGACCTATTTTGACCAACCCGGTTCAGTCCGTCGCTTCCAGAAGCTCATGGCAGGGCTGGGAGTCGAGAGAGCTTTGCGTGCCGCAGGGATCCAGGAAGGCGAAAGCGTCATCGTAGGGGAGTGGGAATTGGAGTGGCAGGACTAATTTGACTTAAAGTGCGAACGCCTTGGGTGAGGGGGGCACCCAAGGCGTTCGCTTGGTTATTATTACATAGTATTCTTCAATTGTCAATGCTAATTATGTCATTGTGTGGGTAAATTGATACAAATTCCTTGGTAAAAAGTATACAAATTAAGTTATCAACACTCACTATGTCCACAGGTGTAACACTTACGGCAGCCTTCTTCATTGATCATTGTCGCCTGACCGCATTCCGGGCATAATTCGCCAATTTTGTGGATGGGGGAGTCAATCCCAGGCATAGGGATCTGTTCGATGGGTCTTTCAGAAATAGCCTCTTCTTTCTCCCAATGTTGCTGGAAGAGGTATTCATCCAAAGCTTTAGCAATCCCATCCGGCAGCGAACGCACGCGGTTGGGTCCAAAACCAAGCGATCTGCCGCCACCGATGCCAGCCAACTGTTCCATGACCAATTTCAGGCGTTCACGGGGTTCGATTGGCGAAGCCAGGCGCAGGATGTATGAGATCAAACGACCCATTGCTTCCGAGTGCGCGGCGGTTTCCGAGCCAGCTTTGGCAGTGTTGATGAAGACTTCGAAAGGTTGCGAACCACCATTTTCGTTGATGGTCACAAAGGCTTTGCCTAGGGGTGTTTCAATGGAATAGGTATAACCATGGAGCGTGCGGGGACGAGGTTTCTTACTGTCCTTCCAGAGCGTGAGTTGCATCTCCTGACCACCTTCAAACAGCACCGGAGCCGGCAAAGGACTGCCTTCCCGTTTCTCCTTCGTCGCATTCGTCTCCAAGACCACCTTGTCACGAGAGCCGGTGATGTAGACGGTGATACCCTTGCAGCCAAGTTTCCAGGCACTCATAAAAGCGTCACTAACTTCTTCTTCGGTCGTGCCTTCCGGAAAGTTGATGGTTTTACTGAGGCTGTTATCTACAAAGGACTGCAGTGCGGCCTGGATATGGATGTGTTCATTTGCGGTGATGTCGGAAGAGACCACGAACACATTCCTAATGTGTTGCGGCAGCTGTTCAATATGTTGGCAACTGCCTTGTTCGATGACTTTCTTGACGATTTGTTCCTTGGTTTCCTCGGGCAGGCTGGCGGCATTGAGGGCATTCTGGAAAAAGGGGCTGACGTAATTAAGCAGTAAATCTGTGCCGTTGTCATTGACGTGCCTGACGTAAGCCAGGGCAAAAACAGGCTCACAGCCGTATCCTTCGCAGCCAGCCACAGTGCCAATCGTGCCCGTGGGGGCGATAGTTGTTTGGGCGGCATTGCGCAGTCCGTGGGTTTTGATGCCATCGACAATTTGCTGCCAGTCCAATTCTGGTCGCTGCCAGTCGCGTTTGTAGGGGAAGAGCGGCGCAGGGGCTTGCCACGTGAGGTTCTCGGGGTCATAGATGCTTCCCTTGATGGCAGGGAAAGCTCCGAGCTCTTGTGCCATTTCGATGCTGGTCTCCATGGAGAAGTAGCGGATGAATTCCATCACCTGCCCGCAGAATTCCAGTGATTCTTCCGAGCCATAACGCACGCCGCAGTGGTACATCAGATCAGCCAGTCCCATAATTCCAAGCCCGATACGACGTGCTTGAAGCGCGGACGCTTTTAGTTCGGGAACCGCTGGGACATATGCATTTTTATCCACGACGTGATCAAGGAAACGGGTGGCAGTCTTGGTCATTTGGCGTAGTTTTACCCAGTCGACCGTGCCATTTTCGCCGAGCATTTGAGCCAGGTTGATCGAACCAAGGCAGCAGTTTTCGTAAGGCCCAAGCCACTGTTCACCGCAGGGATTGGTGGCTTCGAGTTCGTAAAGATGGGGAACAGGGTTATAGCGATTCGCGGCATCCAGGAAGAGCGCGCCCGGTTCACCATTGTGGTGTGCCTGTTGGACGAAAAGGTTGAACAACTTGCGTGCCTTAATCGTTTTGAAAACTTTGATTGGCACGCCTTCACGTTCTGCCGCATCGATCGTGCCACGGAATTTCTTGTAGGACGGATGATGGACATCCGGGAAACGCAGTTCCCAATCCGCGTCATCCTCGACCGCCTGCATGAATTTGTCGGTAATGCCGAGTGAGATGTTGAAGTTGGTGATAGCCATTTCACTGGTTTTGCATTTGATGAAGGCTTCCACATCGGGATGGTCGACACGCAGCACGCCCATGTTCGCCCCGCGGCGTGTGCCGCCCTGGGCTATCTCACCGAAGGCGTCGTCGTAGACTTTTAGAAAGCCAACCGGACCGGTTGCCTGACCGGCAGAGGTGTTGACGATGGAGCCCTGGGGGCGAAGGCGCGAGAAATTGAAGCCATTGCCTCCACCAGTCTGTTGGATCAGAGCGGCATTGCGCAAAGTGCTGAAAATACCGTCCGAGGCGCGCCCCATGTCATCCGAGACGGGCAGAACGAAGCATGCGGCCAGCTGACCAAGCGGCGTGCCCGCACCGGTGAAGGTTGGGGAGTTGGGGAAGAAGGATTTTGAAGCCATCATGCGGTAAAAATTTTCAGCCAGGGCTTCCTGATCGTGCTCCCGTTCAGGGACATCGGCTACATGCCAGGCAACCCGCCAGAACATTTCGTCAATGCTTTCAATGGGTTTTCCATCATTCCCTCGGCGCAGATAACGCTTGGCAAGCACCTGGCGTGAATTTTCCGTTAACTCGATTTTGGGCAATCCCTCCGGAATTGGGGGTGTTTGGAGTAATCCCGATTGATTATCTGTCGGTTCTGGCATGATAGTCCTCTAAGGTTTTAATTTTCTTCTTCAGACAACAAGTGGTCGATTTCGTCCCGAATGGCATGGAGGTCGTCCATGCGCAAATAAACAGAGGCATAGCGGATATAGGCGATATGGTCCAGTTCGAGCAGACCTTTGATCGCCAGATCTCCAACTACGCGGGAGTTGATTTCGGAACGCCCTCGTTTTTGTAACTCAGCTTCGATTTCATTGACAAGATTGTTGAGAGAAGCGGCTGAAACTGGCCGCTTGGCACAGGCTGTGCGTAAACCGGCGAGTAATTTTTCGCGGTCGAATTCCTCACGGGTGCCGTCTCGTTTGATTAGCAGGGGAGTGGTCATGATGATGCGCTCGTAGGTACTGAAACGCTGATGGCAGCTGTCGCACTCACGGCGGCGGCGGATAGCACCATGATTGACATCCCTGGTGGTGTCCACGACGCGCGATTCTGTGTTTTGGCAGTACGGGCACTTCATAAATAAAAACTCCTCAAAATAAATTGAACCCCTAAATGTGGGGGGTCCACGTAATTCACCCCTACATGTAGTACAAAGATTTTAGCACAGGCACCAGGATAAGACAAGAAAAATCAGGTTAACAATCTTAAAACTCTTAAGATTTTAAGAGAGGGGTAATCCTTGCGCATAGGTTCGGAATTTTACGGACAAAATACGCGTTCTTGAAAAAAAAGTTAAACCCGATCTTGGAATTTACTTACTAAAAATCTTGCTCTATTAGCTTGATACTATTTTTGCTTTCGACGGATACCATCGAAAAATCAGCCAACAACAATCAAAATCCAACAAAAAAGCCCGAGTTCTAGCCAGGCTGAAGAGACCAATGAGAGAAAATGACCAGGATTTGTTTTTTATCTTAGCTTGCCGAGATTCTTCCTCCGTTAGACCGGAGGAAGAATCTAATCAGCACTGTCAGGAGATCCTGAATTAATTGTTAGCGACTTGAGCGTTTGCTCAGTTCGCGCCGCACAAATGCGGGAAGGGCAATGTCCACCTCACTGGTGTAAACGTACTCTTCCTGCTTCTTTGGTTGAGCCTGTTGCGAGTTAGAAGCATTCTGTGCCTTGGAATCGCTGACGCTTAGACGGTCTTGCTGTTGACGCGGTTGTTCCTGGCGAAAAAAAGCGGACTCCGCCTCCTGGGGAGGCGTAGGGCGATCAAAGCCAGTGGCGATCACGGTGATGCGGATGTTATCACCCATGTTCTCGTCAACAACTGCACCGAAGATCAGGTTCACGTCCGGGCTGGCGGTTTCCTTGATGATCGCAGCAGCCTGATTGACCTCGAACAGAGAAAGATTAGTTCCACCGGTAACATTGAACAGGATACCGCGGGCGCCGTTGATGGTTACGTCCAGCAGCTGGCTCGAAATGGCCTGTTCTGCGGCAATCTTGGCACGATCCTCACCGGTAGCCTGACCCACTGCCATTAGGGCTGCACCGCCTTCTGACATGATTGTGCGCACGTCCGCAAAGTCGAGGTTGATAAGACCTGGGATGGTGATCAGTTCTGAAATGCCCTGGATGCCCTGGCGCAAGACGTCATCTGCCATGCGGAAGGCATCGTTGAGACCGACATTCTTGTTGACGAGTTGCAACAGGCGATCGTTGGGGATCACGATCAGGGTATCGGCATGCTCTTTCAGCCGCATTGCGCCTTGTTCGGCTGAGCGCGCGCGATGGGCACCTTCAAATGAGAAAGGTCGGGTGACCACGCCGATGGTAAGTGCGCCAATTTCCTTGGCGATCTGCGCGACCACGGGAGCTGCACCGGTACCGGTACCGCCGCCCAATCCAGCAGTCACGAAGACCATGTCCGCGCCTTTAAGCACTTCGTACAATTCCTCGGCTGACTCTTCAGCAGCTGCCTGACCGATTTTGGGATCGCCACCAGCGCCAAGACCACGGGTGGACTTGTCGCCAATGCGTACGCGGTTTTGTGCCTGCGATTTGAGCAGCGCCTGCGCATCCGTGTTGATCGAAATAAATTCGATCCCTTGCAGTCCTTCAGCAATCATGCGATTGACTGCATTGCAGCCACCGCCGCCAACACCTACGACCTTGATTCTTGCAAATGATTCAGTTTGTCTTGCTTCCATTTTGATCTCCTCTATTTGTGTGCTTGTTTGATTATGGCAACATTCGCTTGAGCCACGAGACAAAGCCATCCGCTTTGGCATTGTTGGTAACTCGCTGCGATTTACCAGTTCGCTCAGGAGCGATCTGGGTCGTTTCACTGAAGATGATGCCCCAGTCCAGCAATCCGACGCTGGTTGCATATGCGGGACTTGAGATTTGGTCGGTGAGGCCGACCATGCGTTCTGGTTTACCAACGCGGGCCGGCAGACCGATCACTTTATTTGCCAGTTTGCGTATCCCTGGCATCTGGCTGCCGCCACCGGTCAGAACCAAACCTGCAGGCAGGAGGGAGTCGTAACCTGAATGTTTAATTTCCTGGTGAACCATCATGAAGATCTCTTCCACACGGGCTTCGATGATATTGACTAATTCACGACGGTCAACTTTGGTGCTCTGTTCGGATCCGAAAGTAATCACATTGAAGGACTCGTCCTCGCGGATGTCGTCGAGGACCGCATAGCCATGTTTGAGTTTGACTTCTTCCGCTACCTCGAGGGGTAGGCGCAGTCCCTGGGCAATGTCGGACGTCACAAGGTCGCCTCCAACGCCAAGCACATTGGCATGGAAAACGTCGCCTTTGACGTAAATTGCCACGCTGGTGGTGCCAGCGCCAAGATCGATGACTGCCACGCCCATCTCACGTTCGGTTTCGGAAAGGATGCTTTCGCCCGACGCGAGGGGATTGAGAACAAATTGGGAAACATCAATCCCAGCC
This sequence comes from uncultured Anaerolineaceae bacterium, assembly GCA_964409045.1. Taxonomy (GTDB): domain Bacteria; phylum Chloroflexota; class Anaerolineae; order Anaerolineales; family Anaerolineaceae; genus Mesolinea. The sequence continues at coordinate 11,013 of CAYPBU010000003.1, forward strand.
ATGGAAATGCACTGTCGCAGGTTTTCCATTGAAGAGGCGGCGCTGGTGATGATGTGGGCTTCGACCTCCATGCGGAAGCCGTGCATGCCTACGGGTTGGCGGATGCCTTCCTGTCCATCCACGCTGAAACCGCGCTGAATCACATGCACGATCTCACGGTTGTGGGGCACAGCAATAGCCTGGGCGGAATCCAAGGCGCGATAGACGTCTTCCTGGTCAATCACACGCCCGGATATACCGACCGCACCCTTGCTGATGGTGGATGAAACTTGCATCCCAGCCAGGTTGACGATTGCCGAATTGATCTCAAAGCCGGAAGTTCGTTCAGCTTTTTCAATCGAACGGGCAATACATTCTGAGGCAGCAGTGATATCGGTCACAATTCCCTTGCGGATACCCTTGGTAGGTTCAATGCCCACTCCCAGGATGCGCAGGTTACTGCCATTTTCCACCCTGGCAACCAGGCTGCAAACTTTTGCGGTGCCAACATCTAATCCAACAACAATCGGTTCTTCTTCCATATTTAAGGCTCCAAACGATAATAAGGTGCGTGTAGAAATTCCATGCTGATTAAAACTGGTTGCAAGTTCCTGTCCAGAATCGTCTCAACGATCCTGGCATATTCCAGTAATTTCATGTCGATGTTTGCATCATCATCGCCAAAGAATACTTGCCAGCCGTGTGGGTCAACCCAGCCCAATCCGTTCTCTTCGTCGTAGAGCATGGGGCTTTCAGGGGGTTTGATCCCATTTAGTTTCTGCACTGTTTTGACGAAGGCAGGGTCAACTAATGGGAGGGCTTTTGCGTCATCTGTTGTGTTTTCTTCTGTCTGCAATTCAGGCGCCACCCATCCAAGCGGGTGGGGCGGTTCGCTGTTGGCATAGACGCGAATGGGGAGCGTTGCTTCACCGCGTACGGTGAAGGCAAAGCCGTCCTGGTCGATCCAATAGACGATTTCCTCGTTTTTCAGCCAGAGCAGCGCAGGGATGCGTTCCTGGATGACGATGTCGATGCCGGCTGGCATTCTGACGTTCACATCGGCGGCTTTGATATCCGGGAAGGTTTCCAGGATCTGGTTTTCTACTTCGCCCGGGATGACGCTGATGATCGATTGGCCTTGAAGGTCAAGTTTCTGGGTGATTTCTTCCGCCGGGACGCGAATGCCGCCAGTCAGGTTCACCTGGTCCACGGCGAAAGCAGTCGAGGTTCCCATCATGAAGAGCAATACGAGCATGCCGACGGCGATAAGACCCGAGAGCACTCGCCAGCTAAGGCGCAGCTGGGGCAGGGCGGGCAGACGCACTTCGCTGCCGGGTGTGCCGGTTGGCATGTAGACCCGGCTGCGGTTGCGTGTAGCAGCAGACCCGTTGTATTGGGTGCTCGTGTAAGATCGACGGGTGACGACCCGTGAGGCGTTTTGGGCGTCCCGGGAGACACGCACTGAAGGGTTGTTTGGGATGGGTTTGCGCTTTGCCGGTTCAATCTTCCGGCGCGCCCGCACCTCATCTGCCCTGGATGTTCTGTTGGATCCGCTCGCCATCTTACTCCTCGTACTTCCTGATGGTTTCATCCTGTTCGGCTTTGCGCTCGAGCGCCAGCTCCACCAACCGATTCACCAATTCGGGGTAGCTCAAGCCCGAGTAGAGCCAGAGTTTTGGGTACATGCTGATCTGAGTGAAACCAGGCATGGTGTTGATCTCGTTAAAGTAAGCTTCGCCGCTGACTTTGTCGATTAAAAAGTCTACCCGGGAAAGACCCGCGCCGTCGATCGCTTTGAAAGCGCTGATAGCGTATTGCTGCAAAAGTGCTATCTGGGCTTCAGGCAGGGGAGCTGGAATGGCAACCTCGGGGTCTCCAGACTGATATTTATCCTTGTAGGTGTAAAACTCGTCACCCGGAACGATTTCACCGGGCACCGTACACTGCACCTCGGTGTTGCCGAGTACGCTGATCTCGATCTCCCAGGGAGAGATGCCGCGCTCCACCAGGATGCGACGATCGAATTTGGCTGCCAGCTGCAATGCTTCTGCAAGCTGCTCGCGGTTGCGGGCTTTGCTAATACCCACCGAGGAGCCAAGGTTTGCTGGTTTTACAAACAGCGGGTAAGGGGCGATCTCTTCTGAAAGTTCAATAGTCGCAAGCAAATTTTCCTGGATGTCACGGCGGGTGTAGACCGCATATTCCAAGACTGGAATCCCAATTGATTGCATCACGTGCTTGCAGACTGCCTTATCCATTGCCACGGAAGAGCCAAGCACACCTGCACCAACATAGGCGCAATTTTGGATCTCAAACAAACCCTGAATGGTTCCATCCTCGCCGTATGTTCCATGCAGCACCGGGAAGATCACGTCGACGGGAGCCAACAATTCAAGCTGACTTCCCTTGCGAATGTAAAGATGCGGCTTGCCGCCATCGCTGAGGATCAGGGCTTCGTGGAGTGATTCATGGTTCCCGTCAAGGAAGGCTTTGTGGGCGTTTGCACCATGGAGCCAAAGCCCTTCAGTGGTGATGCCAACCTGGAAAACCTGGTATTTGGTCTCATCGAGCGCGTTCAGCACGGATTGCGCTGAACGCAGCGAGACTGCGTGTTCACCGGAACGGCCGCCAAAGATCAGAACCAGATTCAGCTTATCAGTCATTTTCAAATTCACCCAACAATTCGATCTCAAGATTCAAACTGACATCGAATTGCTCTTTCACAGTTTTTTGCGCCAGGCGGATCAGCCTGTAATAATCCTGCGCGGTGGCTTCGCCATCATTCAGGATGAAATTGGCGTGTACCGTACTGATTGAGGCATGCCCTGATGTGACGCCTTTCATTCCAGCAGCTTCCAAGAGCTGACCAGCGAAGTCGCCCTTTGGGTTTTTGAAGGTTGACCCAAATGAAGGTCCAACCGGTTGGGTCTGACGCCTTTTTTCGGTCAATTCTTCCAGCAACTGTTTTGTGACTTCGGGCTCTACTTTTGTTCCGGAGAAACTAGTGCTCAAAATGACGATTTGCTCGCCATTACGTTTGAACTTGCTCGAGCGGTATCGGAAACCCATGCCCTCGCTATCCAAACTTTGCTCACCATCGGTTTTGGTGATCACCTGTGCCACAATCATGCACTTGGAGATATCCGAACCATGTGCGCCGGCGTTGCCATAAACCGCACCACCAACTGTACCGGGAATACTGTTTGCCCATTCGAAGCCAGACACGCCGCGCAGGCTGGCCTGGCGTGAGACTGCTCCGAGGTTCGCACCGCTTTCCGCAAAAATGACGGGTTGCTCGCCCTTGGTGTCAATGCGGACGTTATGGCAGCGGTTGTGCACCATCACTCCCATGTAACCAGAATCGCTGACAAGCAGGTTTGAGCCGCTCCCGAGGATGCGGAAAGGCACATCCAGTTCCCACAAAATTTTGACTGTACGGCGCATCTCGTCGGTGGTGTGGACTGAGATCATCCCGCTGGCAGGACCACCGACGCGCGTGGTGGTGTAATTCGCCATGCGCACGTTTTCCTGCAATTTATCGCCGAAAAGGGCTTGTAGTTTTCGCAGCGGCAGCTCAGTCATTCTGCCTCCCCATATCCAATCTGAAGCAAAGCATATTTGCGAACTCGGGACCTTTGCCTGCTGAGAAAACGATCACCACGTTCAGCCCAACGGCTTGCTCGGCAACAAAATCAGCGGCTGCAGCAAAACCTGTGAAATAGGCTGCTTTTGAGTCAGGAATTTCTTCTGCAATCCGTCGTGGTGTGTCGGTTTCGACGGATTCCCTGGCAGCGTAGGTCGGGAGGATCACAACGCGGTCAGCACGCTGCAGTGCGGCTGTAAAAGCCTTTTGCATCCGGTCTGTGCGTGAGAAGGTGTGGGGTTCCCAGACTGCCCATAAGCGATGATCAGGATACAACTCATGGGCTGCTTCAAGCGTCAGGTTTAGCTGGGTGGGGTGATGACCATAATCGTTGATCACAACAGTATCACCACTGTGGCAGACCTGTTCGAAGCGCCGCTCCGTACCCGCGAATTCAGCCAGGCTTTCGCTTGCAGCTGAAGGGTTCAGACCAATCTGGTGCAGCACCGCCAGTGCTCCGGCAGCGTTGAGAAGATTGTGCCGTCCAGGTACGCTCAAAACAAACTCACCTAAATCTTGTTGGGCAGGCGTATAGATGAGAGTGAAGTCGTATCCATCGCCATTCCATTTGACGTTTTGAATACAGTAATCGCATTCTTTGGAATAGCCATAGCTTAGTATGTGAGTGTCATCAAAATCGTAGCTTGCCAGCAGGTTGCGCACACCTTCATCTTCAGCACAGGCGATCACTGCTCCTCCAGGCTGTGTGCGGCGGATAAAGGCCGCGAAAGCCTGGTAATAGTCTGCGGGAGTGGGGAAGAAGTCTGGATGGTCGTACTCCACATTCGTCAGCAAGCTAAATTTTGGACTTAATCCCAGGAACATGTAGTCGTATTCATCGGCTTCGATTACGAACAGGTCGCTTGTTCCAGCATGCGCGTTGGTTGCCAGCGGGCGAATTTGCGCGCCAAGGATAAAGGTTGGGTCCACGCCCAATCCGCGCAGCATCGTGACCAACATGGCTGTGCAGGTAGTTTTGCCGTGAGAGCCGGCAACCGCCAGCGTTTGATAGCCTGCGGTCAGTTCGGGCAGGAATTCATTGCGTTTTAGAACAGGGATGCCATTCTCACGGGCGGCGATCACTTCGGGATCGTCATCGTGTACAGCTGAAGAGCGCACGATTAAATCCGCTGCCAGCGCCAGTTCGGGGCTGTGCCCCAGGAGCGTGTAAGCGCCTTTGTCAGTGACTGCATCGAAATAGCGTGAAGCAGACTTATCCGTTCCGCTAACCTGCCAGCCTTTTTCAAGCAGCAGGAGGGCGATTGCTGATATGCCCGTTCCGCCAATCCCGATGAAATGCACTTTACGCATCAAATCATCACTCCGATCATGATCAAAACTGCAATCGCAATTGCCACATACAGCCCATTACCCGTTAATAGTTGGGGTACCTGGTTCTGCAGCAGTTCAATTGCCTTCTGTCCGTATTCAGTCGTGGCATCAGGCGCGATGATCCAGCTAAAGGGATAACCGGCCTTGTCGATGAAGTACCAGGCTGAACCCACCAACCAGTAACCATTCTGACCTCCAACCACAGCCCCTAAAATCATGTCCATAGGAGTGTCCCGGTTGAATCTCCCTGTCTCAGCAAAACGTCGGAACGCTGGGGTTTGGTAACCAAGAAAGCCGCAGACAAATAAGACAATCAAGGCGAGAATGAGGGTTTTTGTGCCGGTGATATCGCCTAAGAGGCGGGGAATCACTTCCTGGATAATGAAAAGGGCTAGAATTCCTGAAACGATTACCACCAGTTCCTTGCGCAAACCGCGCACTGCCCCGATCACTCCAAAGAGCACTACAAAGATGGTGAATAAAATGTTGAGAGAAACCATGTTAGTCCCTACCCCTCCGCCATTTCGTAGAGCAAGTGGGCAATGTGTTCGGCTGCCTGTGGTTGCGCGAGCGATTTCATTGCCCGCTGCATGTGCTGCAACCGCGCCTGGTCCTGAACGAGGGTATCGATCTGCAATAAAAGTTTGCTCTGCAGGTATTGGTCTTCCAACAAAATTGCGGCTTCGCGTTCTACCAGGTAGTCTGCATTGACCTTCTGGTAGCGCCAGGCATATGGATATGGCACCAAAATGGCTGGCAGACCGAAGAAAGGATATTCTCCTAACACGGATGCGCCTGCGCGTGAAATCACGAGGTCTGCTGCAGCATAGGCTGCTCCCATTTCGTGCAGATAGGGGAAAACCTGGTAACTCTGGGGGAAATTGGCAGTCGCGGTTTTGACCGTTTCCCAATCGAGGTGGCCTGTCAGGTGGATCACCTGGTAGCGCTTGAGCAAATCGCCAAGGATGGCAATGACGGCTTTGTTGATCGAGCGGGCGCCGCTGCTGCCACCGGTGAATAAGATCACGGGCTTTTCACTGGTGAATCCGAAATATGCCAAAGCATCCGCTTTCGTCCATTTCATCAGGTCCTGGCGCAATGGGTAGCCGGTCATTTCAACTTTCTCCTTCTTGCTGAAAAACCTGCGGGAATCTTCCACGCTGACCGCGATCTTGTCCGAGAAGCGAGCCAGGGTTTTGAGAGCCAGTCCGGGTTCGATATCCGGTACGAAGAGCAAGGTTTTGACTTTCAGTCCTGCCAAAGCCATTGGAATTGCCACATAGCCGCCCGTAAACATCATCACGTCGGGTTTGTATTCCTTGAGAATTCGCTTTGATTGCTTGTAACCTTGCCATAATTTCACCAAATTGCCAGGCAATTGCCTGATCGAAATGCCGTGGACACCTGCTGCGCGGATGCCGCGATAGAGTAAATTGACCCTCGCGACGAGCTCAGCTTCCATGCCGCCTTCGCTGCCAACCCACAGGATATCTGTGTCATTAGTCAATCTCTCCGTAACGGTCAACGCCGGATACACTCCGCCGCCGGTCCCGCCTGCGCAAATCAACAGTCGCACTGGTCGTACTCCTTTCAGAGGCTGTTTTGGTCGTACCCTGGCGAGCCACATTCATCACGATTCCAACGGCAGCCATTGTGGCGGCCATGCTGGAGCCACCCGCGCTGATGAATGGCAGGGCGTTCCCAGCAAAAGGCAGCAATCCGACAATGACCGAGACATTGATCAGGGCTTCTATCACAATCCAACTTGTCAGACCGAATGCCAGCAGAGAGCCCAGTTGGTCCGGAGCGTTGCGGGCAATCTTGAAACCGCGCCAGATCAGGAGAATGAAAAGCCCGATCACGACCATGGAGCCAACGATGCCGGTCTCTTCTGCCAGGACAGCAAAAATGCTATCGGTGTGGGGTAGGGGCAGACCGGTGAACTTGGTGTTTGCTTTGCCAAGACCTACGCCAAAGACACCGCCTTTGATGATTGCTTCATACGTACGGCGGATGTGATAGGAACTTTGGGTTGGATTCTCAAGTCCAGACAGGTATTGACTAAAACGAATGCGACCGGTCGGCATGACGTTGATGAGGAAAAGAAAGCCCAACAGACCAACCGCAATTACGATCGCGACGTGTTTCCAATCTCCACCTGCCAGGAAGAGCAGCATGATGCCGAGCATCAAAACCGTCAACGCCGCACTCAGGTCAGGCTGGGCGAGGATCAAAGCCACGACAAAGCCGATACCGAAGGAAAGCGGCAGGAGGTAATTCTTGAAATCCTTCAATGTGTCTTTGTTGTTCGTCAGCCAGACTGAGATGTAGAGGATGGAAACCAGTTTGGCGAATTCCGCCGGCTGGATCGACCCCTCGAACAACGAACGGGCAGAGTTGTAACGCACTTCCCGAATGATCAAGACGGCTAAGAGCAAGCCGATAACGACCACCATCATGGGAACGACCCACTTGCGAAAGAAGTGGTAATCAAAGTAGCTTAGCACTGTCGCGCCAACGACTCCCAAAGCCACCCAGACCACCTGCCTCAGGAAAATGGAATTCTGACTATCACTGATAGTCATCGAGACATCCCAACTGGCAGAATAGACCATGAGCAAACCGATAACCAGCAGGCTGGCAACGATCAATAACAGCCCTACATCAAACGATAGGGACTGCACGTTAGTTCGGCGGTGGGTTTTAGGAGTGGTTGCGTTGATCATAGTTGATTCACCCAATTTCTAAAGGCCTGACCCCGTTCTTCAAAATCTTTGAAGGCATCATAGCTGGTGCAACCAGGAGAGAGTAAAACTACATCTCCCGTTTCTGCCTGGTTATAGGCAGTTTTAATGGCTTCCTGCAGGGTGGGGCAGCGGACGACTGAATGCATCGCCTGCCCCGGCTTTTTGGGACCGATAGCGTCAGCGATCAGATCGCCGGCTTCACCGAAAATCACCACGCGTGAGACACGTCTGCGGATCAATTGAGCGAGTTTATCCCAGGGGAGGTTCTTGTCGCGCCCGCCGAGGAGCAGCACGATTGGTTCGTCGAAAGAGTTGATTGCGGCAATTGTGCGTTCAGGGGCGGTCGCAATCGAGTCGTTGTACCAGCGGACGCCATTCAGTTCACGGACCAACTCCAACCGGTGGGGTACGCCGTCAAAAGTCTCGATACCGAGCTGAATACCTGGCAGACCAATTGTGGCACCTGCTGCAATCGCGCAGGCAGCCAGGGCGTTATAGAGATTGTGCTCTCCACGCAGGTTGATCCACTCCACTGGCAGCATCTTGAGCTTGTCATTCCCAATCTGCAGCATAATCTGACCTTTTTCAACGAACGTGCCATTCTGACGATATCCGGGTGTTTTCAAACCGAAGCTGATCACGTCCGTGCGAGCCTGGTCGAGCAGATTCCAGGAACCTTCGTCGTCACGGTTTAATATCGCCACATCGCCTTGATGCTGATAACGCAGGATGCGGGATTTGGCTTCTATGTAAGCCTGCATGGAACTGTGTCGGTCGAGGTGGTTGGGGGTGATGTTCAAAACAGCCGCCACTTGTGGTGAGCTTGTCATGAGTTCCAGCTGGAAGCTCGAAAGTTCCATCACAACCAGGTCATCCTCATCCATCTTGTCGAGGTCTTCGATCAGGGGATTGCCGATGTTGCCGCCTACCCAGGCGTGGTGCTTGCTGTTCTTCATTTCGAAGTGTTTTTGCGCCATCAGTCCGACCAGGGCAGTCGTCGTGCTCTTGCCAGCTGAACCTGTAATCCCAATCACCGTTGCCGGGCATTCCTCAATGAAGATCTGAGAATCATTGCTGAGTTTGATGCCCTGATTGCGTGCGGCTGCGATAAAGGGGATGGTCAGCGGAACGCCACCAGAAACGCACACCAGGTCGGCACCTTCGAGAAGAGTCTCAGGGTGACCACCAAAGGCAAATTCCACCGGCAGATCTGCCAAAGCGGCGCTTACGGCAGCCAGGTCTGAGGCAGGTCGGGTGTCGGTCAATACCACACGGGCACCTTTGGTTGCAAGGAAGCGAGATAATGCCAGACCCTGACGGGCTGCCCCAAGTACGATTACTTTTTTGCCAGAATAATTTGTTTTCATCAGCTCATAAAGGTCAGACTAAGTCCCAGCATGGCGCCAATCAGCTCAATCAGCCAAAAGCGCATCACGATCTGGTTCTCTTCCCAACCGATCATCTCAAAGTGATGATGGACCGGGGTTTTCTTGAAAATCCGTTTACCGCCAGTTGCCTTGAAATAGAGCACCTGGATGATCACGCTGAGGACCTCAGCAGTGGGAATAATTGCGATCAGAGGGAGGAAAAGCCAACGTCCGGTCATCAGAGCAACCACGGCGAGCGTGGCACCCAAAGCCTGGGAACCGGTGTCGCCCATGTAAAGCGCGGCTGGTTTGCCATTGAACCACAGGAAGCCAGCCAAAGCGCCAATGATGCAGAAGCAAAAACGTCCGAGGTAGACCTGCCCCTGCATGAGGGCGATGATGCCATAACCACCAAACGCGGCGATCGAGATCATGCCAGCAAGCCCATCAATACCATCGGTCAGATTGATAGCATTCGAGTAGGCGACGATGAAGAATGCCGCCACAACAATATAGAACCAGCCCAGGTTAAGTGGTTCCAGAGCGGTTGGCCAAAGCAGGTGGGGAACCCGCAGGATTTCTTTAAGTGCGTAGGCAATTACCAACGCCACCAGGCATTGCAGCAGGAACTTGGTTTTGCCTCGCATTCCCAGCCCACGCCGGGGTCCGCGGATGCCTTCCCAATCGTCCACCGCACCGATGAGCGCATAGCCCCACATGGCAGCCAGGGGCACCAGGATGGAAGAGCCGATCAAGCGTGAACCAAAAAGGGAAACCGCGTTCAAGATGACGGTCAAAAGCGTGACCGGGATCAGGAACATGAAACCACCCATGGTGGGGGTGTTCATTTTTGCCATATGGGATTCGGGCACATCGATGCGGATGATCTTGCCGATGTTCAGTTTCCGCAGCATACGGATGAACGGGCTGCCCCAGATGACGGTCAGTAAGAAGCTGATACTGCTGATTGCAATTGCCAGTGAAGAACCGCGCATTAGTTATGGTCCTCCAGGGTTGATACGATTTTTTCCATGTGCATGCTGTGTGAACCCTTGATCAGGGCAATATCCCCGGACTTAAGCGTTTCAAGCAGGTAGGCGGTCGCCCCCCGGTAGTCATTGAACCAGTGAACCATGTCAGCCGGGAAGCCGTTCTCAACGGCAGCGTCACGCGTCATCAGACTGCGAGTGCCAACCAGGACGATCTCTTCTGCCACTTCGGAAGCGCGCAAGCCAATTTTATTGTGACCGGCTTCTTCGTAGCGTCCGAGTTCCAGCATATCCCCAAGCACAGCCACCTTGCGCCCGCTCAGGTCATCCAGCAGGTTTAGGGCAGCCATGGTTGAGTCGGGCGAAGCGTTGTAAGAATCGTCAATCAAAACCGCGCCGGAAGCAGTTTTCACAGTTACGATGCGCAACTGCACACGATCATTCTTAAAGGCTTCAAAAATCGCGCCCCAGTCCATTCCCAGGCTAAGCGCCACTGCGGCTGCCCGCAGCATGGTGTAGACAGAATGGCGACCAATCAGGGGTGCCGTGACGTAGATACTTTCATCCTGATAATGCATCCTGCAGCGGATGCCTTCCAGCCCGCGGCTCTCGATTTCGTCTGCCCAGAGATCTGCCTCTGGATCGAGACCGTAGAAGAAAACACGCGCCTGAGTTTGGTCAGCCATGTTTTTCACGAAAGGATCGTCGTAATTGAGGATTGCCAATCCTTCGGGTGCAGCGGGCAGGGATTCGACCAGTTCGGCTTTTCCGCGAGCGATGGCTTCGATGCTGCCTGCGCGTTCGGCATGGACGGTGCCGATGTTGGTCTCAATTCCGATTTGGGGCTGGGCAATATCGCAGAGGAGTTTTATTTCGCCTGTCACATAAAAACCCATCTCAAGCACGGCTACTTTGTGGTTCTCATTCAAGGAGAGCAGCGTCAGCGGCAAGCCAATCTCGTTGTTCATGTTGCCCTGATTTTTCAGGGTTTTCATCTGACTTCCCAGGACTGAAGCGGTAAGCTCCTTGGTGGAGGACTTGCCTACGCTGCCAGTTATGCCGATCACAACGAGGTTGTGCTGCTTCCGCCAGTATTTTGCAAGTGCCTGCAATGCAGCCAGCGCGTCAGGCGTCTGGAGGCTGAAGGGGGTGCTGATGGGCAGCTCAAAACTATCCTGGCTGATATCAATCACCGGGAACTTACTCTCGATGGCATGGTCGGTTAAAGCTAAAACAGCCCCATTCGCGAAGGCTTGGTCAACAAATTGGTGTCCATCGGTATTCTCACCCTTGAGAGCCACAAATAACCCTTTTTCACTGACACAGCGTGAATCTACACATCCGCAGGCAATCTGAAAATCCTGCTGGATCTGGTATTGAGCAGCTGGTGCAAGAGCTTTGAGGATATGGCTAATGGTCAACATCGTTCTTACTCCGATATCACAAGACTGTTATTGCCAGGTTTCTCAGCCAGGCGCACATTGTCGGGGGGAATGTTCATCAGGACAACCAGGTCACTGACAAGGTCGGAAAAGACAGGGGCTGCCACCTCGGAACCCCAGATGGAAATCTCAGGCTTTTCCAGCCAGATATAGACCAGGAATTTCGGATTCTCGGCAGGCCCCCAACCAACGAAAGAGGTGTTGGTAGCAGTGTTTGTGTAGCCAAGTGGCGTCGCAATTTCACCGGTACCGGTCTTGCCTGCAACACTGTACCCTTCGACCAGGGCGTTTGACGCCTCGTTTTCGAGGGAATTGACCAACATGGCGGTCAGCGTGTGGGCAGTTTCTGCGGTGACTGGAGTGCCAACCACGACAGGGTCAATGTTGTACTGCTTACCGTCAATCACCATTGCCTTGACGACGTGAGGTGCCATCATTTTTCCGTCGTTTGCAATCGCGCCGATTGCCGTCACCATCTGGATGGGGGTAACGGAAATACCCTGGCCAAATGAATTGGTCGCCAGGTCGACTTCATACCATAATCCGTCGCCGGGGAGTTTCAAGGGCCAGTGGCTTTCACCACCCAAATCAATACCGGTGTTCCGGTCAAATCCAAAGGATTTCAGGTAGGAGTAGAAGGTGTCTGGTCCGAGTTCCGTTCCGATCCAAGCAAGACATACGTTTAGCGAATGTTGCATGCAGCCGGTCATATCCACTTCTCCCCAGCCACCCATGTTCCAGTTGTAGATCGTCGCGCCACCAACGTAGAGCGAGCCGGAGTCGTTGAAGATAGTTTCGGGTTTTACCACGCCCGAGTCCAAACCGGCTGCCATGGTAATGACCTTGAAGACTGATCCTGGTTCGTAAGTGCTGCTGATGGCGGCATTAAAAGGTGTTGGATTGGGGAAGAGTTCTGAATAATTCCAATATTCATTGGGATCCAACCTGGGGGTGGTTGCCATTGCAATGATCTCACCGGTTTCGGGGTCGTAGACAATGATTGTCCCGTTCTCGGCGCCAGACCATTCGATTGCCTCATCAAGTTTGGTTTCGGTCATTGCCTGGATCTCGCGATTGAAAGTCAACTGCACCGTCACACCCGGTGGCACTTCTTCGATGGAGGTCAGCAGGTTGGGATCGATCGCTGAGTAAACCTCTTTAGGTTCGCCAGCCATTAATTTATCGTAGGATTCTTCCACACCAAAGTAACCGATGCCGTCAGTGCGATCCAGGAAACTGTAAAAGCCCAGGATGTTGGAAGCTAAAGTGCCTTCAGGGTAGCTGCGTTTGTTGTTTGCGGTCCAAACCAAACCGAGCAGGTTAGGGCGAACTTCGCCGCGTTTGGCGCTGCGATTGGCATAATCTTCTTTGATGGATTCGAACTGTGCGATTTTGTCCTTACCGACAAAGCCATCCAGCACGACAAAGTAGGGGTTTCCATTACCAGGAGTCATTTGCGCATAGCCAAGGATGCGGGCATAATCCAGCCCCAGCACGCTTGAAGCCACTGACGCAACCGTTTCTGGCTGTTCGATCGCCTGCAAATCCAGACCGACCTCGTAAATCACTTCATTGCCAGCCAGAAGTCGACCATCTGAGTCGTAAATGCTGCCGCGTTCAGGATAGATCATTCGGTTGATGCCCTGGTAGGCTTCACTATCGGCCAGGATTTGTTTAGCGCCTTCAAGGTTTTGGATTCGAATTAGCTGAACCCCAGCTATACCCGCGATCGCGCTACAGATGACGCAAATGATAAAGAAACGATTCCAATTCGGGGTTTTCATGGAGCCACCTCTGTCGGAGCAGGCGTGACCAACTCAGTGGTCACGCTTTCAATTGGGTCTGCGGGCAGACTCGGTTCGATAAAAACTTTCAAACGGAGCCAATCCCACAAGGAAACAGTAAATTCGGGCAACAGCACTGGCGTGCTGATTTCTTCGACCGTGGGGGGAGGTGCAAGAGCTGGCTGGGAAGGCGGTACGTACCCAGGAACTTCAATGTACGTTGCATCCAGTGGGTCAAGCAGTCTCATGTTCAGGGCGCTCGCGCGTTCGCTCAGCGATTTTGCGGAAGAAACTTGCGCGTACTGTGTTTTGAGATCGTTAATTTCCATTTCCAGGGCGCTGATCTCAGCTTCCAGGCTCTGGATGCGCCGACCAGTCGCGGCTGCACGTCCACTCACCATCAGGTAAACGCCAGCAACTACCGCGATTCCAACCAGGACCAGTAAGAAAATACCAATCCACTGGATCTGAGTGCGCCAGGGAGCTTGTTTATAGGCTTGTAAGAGATTCTTTTTCATAGCCTTTTCCATGCAGTTTCCGTGCCATTCTTCTATAACTTCTCAACCACCCGCAATTTCGCGCTGCGAGATCGTGGGTTGCTTTCAACCTCTTCCGACGATGCTGTGATCGGCTTGGAGGTCAGTGTCCGGACGCTTGCCTTGTGCCCGCAGGTACAGACAGGCTGCTCGGGAGGGCAGATGCAATCACTGCTTTCCCGCCTGAAGGCTTGCTTCACCAGCCGATCCTCCAAGGAGTGAAAGCTGATGATTGCAAGGCGTCCATATTGGTTTAAAAGTGCGATCAGGCTTGGTATCGCCTGTTCAACGGTCTTGAGTTCATCATTGACCGCAATTCGCAAAGCTTGAAAGGTTCTGGTCGAGGGATCTTGTTTTTCTTTGGTCCTGCCAATTGCAATCCTCACGACTTCTGCCAATTCCCCCGTAGTGCTCAAGGGTCTGGCTCTCAAAATTGCCCGTGCGATTCGCCTGGAGTAGCGTTCCTCGCCATAGCGCCAAATGATGTCCGCCAGGTCTGTTTCATCCAATTTGTTCACCAGGTCCGCGGCGGTCTGACCCTGAGTAGGGTCAAAACGCATGTCCAACAGACCATCATGCCTGAAGGAAAAGCCGCGCTCGCTCTGGTCGAGCTGCATGGAGGACACGCCAAGGTCCATCACAATCCCATCGACAGCCTGCCAACCGATTTTTTGCAGAGCGTCTGCGCTTTGCAGGTAGGATGCGTGCATCACCTGGGCGCGGGTGCCGAAAGGACTGAGGCGTTGCCTGGTGAGTTCGATTGCCAGGGGGTCAAGGTCCAGAGCCAGTAATTCTCCAAGCGGAGAACTTTCGGCGAGGATGCCTTCAGAATGACCACCGGCGCCGGCAGTGCAATCCAGGTAACGCTTCGGGCTCGTGGGAGCCAGATATTGAATTGTTTCTTTGTAAAGTACCGGGCGGTGTGGGAAGGGGGCTTCGCTCACCGCTTTCCTCAATTTCCTCTGGTGTTGATATTGAACATTGCCCAGCGTTCAGCATTGGCTTTCGGGTCGCTGCTCGCGTTCTCTTCCGCGTCCAGCCGTTCAGGAGCCCAGATCTCAAAGCTGTCTCCTACGCCAATAATGACCACTTTTTCCTCAATTCCCGCAAACTTCCGCAAGTGTGTCGGGATGAGGATTCGTCCAACTGTGTCATAAGTGAGTTCAGCAGAACCACCCAGGATTTCACGGCGCATTGAGCGCAGGAGAGGATCCGTAATGGATTGGCTGTTGATCGAGTCAGCGATGATGTCGAACTTGTCTTTGGAATAAGCCATCAGGTTTCCGTCCAGCCCTTTGGTCACACAGACAAGATCGCCGACAGTTTGTTCCCGGTAATTGGAGGGAACGGTCATCCGACCTTTCTTGTCAATGTTGTGCTCAAACCTTCCGTAAAACATTTGTTCTAATCTCCCTTTAATTGCCGAAGCGCCGGTTTACCAGCGCTTCTTTTCAGTTTCGTGACACTTTCTGACACTTTATGACAATCTTGCACACATTATAGACCCATAACCCATAGAATGCAAGCAATTGGGCATGCAATTTGCATAGAAACATTGATTTTTCGCGATTTTGGGGGGTCAGAACGGGAGGTCGAATCTTACTGCGCGTAGCCACTAAACCGTTTTGTTGTTAATGAGGAAAGAATGTCAAACAATGTGTCTGGTTGAGCTCACCAGGCTTGTACAAAGGCCGTGAATTTTATCCAATTTACCCCCAGTCTGGATCTACTGCCGGTTTGCTCAGTTTTGATCTGCATAGGTCATGATGTGCGCTTCCAGTGGTGCAGACTGCTCAACGATTTGCATTATAATGACTGGAAATGGGCACGCTGGGAATACTCAACGATCGCTACCAACTTGAACAAACGCTGGGCACTGGCGGAATGGCTATTGTGTACAAAGCCAAGGACCTGATGCTCGAGCGTTATGTTGCCGTTAAAGCGCTGCGTGAGGATTTTTCGCAAGATGTGGCTTTTCGCGAGCGATTCCGCCAGGAAGCCAAAGCAGCCGCCAATCTTTCCCATCCAAATATTGTCACGGTCCACGATTTTGGTCTTGACCAAAAGCATCTTTTCATCGTGATGGAATACATGCCAGGCACGGACCTGAAAACGCTCATCAAGCAAAAAGAACGTTTTAGTGTCACAGAAGCATTGGAGTTGATGATCCAGGCTTGTGGCGGGGTAGGGTACGCCCACCGCGCTGGATTGGTGCACTGCGACATCAAACCCCATAACATGCTGGTCACACCCGAAGGGCGCCTTAAAGTGACCGATTTTGGCATTGCGCGCGCCTTGTCGACCATTTCTCCCGACGAACGGAGTGAGGTTGTTTGGGGTTCCCCTCATTATTTTTCACCCGAACAAGCCAGCGGCATGCCGCCCTCACCGGCTTCGGATGTTTACTCGCTTGGGGTTATTCTGTATGAGATGCTCGCAGGCAGGTTGCCATTTATAGCTTCAGATTCTGGGGAACTTGCGCGTATGCATCGCGAGGATCTCCCCGTTGCGCCGCGCTATTACAACACCATTATCCCTGCCAAACTGGAAGAGATCATTCTCAAGGTGCTCTCCAAAGAGCCTACTGCTCGCTACCGCACAGCCGATCAGCTCGGAAGATTGCTGATGGGCTTCTACGAAACAGAACGATCCGTTCCCTACCCAAATGAGAACTTGCAGCAACTGCCGAAAATGGAACAGGTGAAACCTACCCCTGTTCCAGTCGAAGAACCTCCGGCTCACACCCCGACTCCATTGCCAGCAAAGGTTGTCACCCAACCCGAACCGATCAAAACTCCCCAAAGCGCTGTTGTTTTATCACAGACCAATCAAACGCAGGTGGGTGTTCCTGAAAGAACCCGGCACGAGCGGGCAAAATCACCGATTGATTGGCGGACCTGGTCTCTGGGATTGATGGCTGCAATGCTGCTGCTGGGATTGATCCCTTTCTGGTTCTATGTTTACATATTGCTCAAACCCTGACAGAGGTGCCATGGCTGTTTTGATTTCCCCCTCCATCCTTTCTGCTGACCTTTCCAGGCTTGGCTCAGAGCTGCAAGCCTGTGAAGCAGCTGGCGCGGACGCCATCCACATTGATGTGATGGATGGGAGGTTTGTCCCGAATATTACCTTTGGTCCAGACATTGTCGCGGCTTGTAAGCGAGTGACTTCTCTGCCATTGGATGTGCATCTGATGATCGTTGAGCCTGAAAAGCATCTGAAAACTTTTGCCGATGCCGGCGCGGACTATCTGACCGTGCACTATGAAACCTGCCCGCACATCCATCGTACCCTGCAAACCATTCGCGAGCTGGGTGTCAAACCCGGCTTGACCTTCAACCCAGGTACGCCTGTGGAGCCACTTGAACTCCTGGCAGATTTGGTGGATTTGGTATTAATAATGTCGGTCAATCCAGGATTCGGCGGACAGAAGTTCATCCCGCAAGCCATCGAAAAGATTCAAAAAACCCGCGAGATTCTTGATGCTCATGGATCGAAGGCGATTATCCAGGTGGATGGCGGCATCACCGCTGCCACCATTCGCGCCAATTATGGGGCTGGCGCGCGTAACTTTGTGGCTGGGACTGCAGTTTTTAAACACCCTGAGGGTATCGCGGGTGGGGTGTATGCCTTACGAGAGGCGCTTGTTTAAAATCAAAAAAGCCGCTAACGCGACTTTTTGATAGTTTGTGGGT
>CAYPBU010000003.1:28536-65362 GCA_964409045.1 uncultured Anaerolineaceae bacterium
TGTAATTTTTGGTCAAAGTCTTGATGCAGCGTGCGCAGAGGACTCTACGAACGGACTTGCCATTCTCCATCACAGAAACGCGCTGAAGATTAGGCAGGAATTTGCGCCGTGTTGCCACCAGCGAGTGACTGCGATTATGACCGAATGTTGTGGTTTTTCCACATTGACTGCACTTTGCCATTTTGTTACCTCTTATGCATTATAATTTCAGGCTGCATGTGAACTCGTTTCACCACACGCAAGAAATTATAATACCAGATAACAAGAAAAGAATCAAGGATTTTTTAGCGGAGAAAGAGGATTTCTATGACAACTCAAAGTAATCAACAGGGCAGCATCTTCATCCTCCCTCAGGCGATCAAGACGGTTGCCCGCAATGCTGCCTTGCAATCTTATGGAGTTATCAGCCTTGCGCCGGCAAACCCAGCCGAAACGCTCTCGCGCTTCTTCAAAAAAGAGGCCGACGTGGGGATCTTGGTAACCTCGGAGGAAGACGGCGTCAGCCTGGAGCTAAATCTGATCATCGAATATGGTCTGCGGATCAAATCGGTGGCGGATTCAGTCTCTGAAAGCGTCAAATACAGTGTCGAAAAAACCATGGGAATCCCGGTAAAGCGGGTAGATGTCCATGTCAGGGGCTTAAGAATAAGTAACCCAGATTAGTCAATACTCACAGGTGCTGAATGAATGAATTGTCTCGAACCCTACCTGATGAGGCTGAACGCCATCGGCTGTTGCAGTCTCCCATCAATGGCGAGGGGCTTATGTTACTCTTTGAAGCTGGTTTGCTCTGGTTGACCACCAACCAGCAGTATGTCAACTCCTTGAACGTCTTTCCGGTGCCAGATGGCGACACCGGTACCAACATGGTCCTCACCATGCAAGCAGCGTTCGCTGAAGCCGATCAAAATCGCTCGACCAACGTCGGCGAAACCGGTCGTCATTTTGCCCAGGGTGCCTTAATGGGTGCCAGGGGGAACAGCGGCGTGATCCTTTCGCAGATCTGGCGTGGTTTTTCACGTGCGCTTGACCACTACGAAACCATGGATACTGGTTTGCTGATGCGTGCCATGCAGGAAGGACGCAACACCGCCTACAAAGGCGTGGTGCGCCCCGTGGAAGGTACGATCCTGACCGTGGTGAAGGACATGACCACGGCAGCAGAACAAGCTCTGAAAGACGAAGCCAGCCTCAGCCAGATGCTGGTGGCGATTGTCGCTGCCGGCGATGAGAGCGTGAAACACACGCCTGAATTGCTGCCCATCCTCAAACAGGCTGGTGTGGTGGACTCAGGCGGCATGGGGCTGTTCTACATCTTTGAGGGCATGCTGCGGATGCTTCAAGGGCTTTCGCTCGACGCTTCTGGAGCTGCGCTTCGCCCGCTGGCAGAGCTCGACCTGAGCCATGCGTTGGAAACGGTCGAAGAAGGACAGGATTACGAAGTCGTGATTGATTTCGCGCCAAAAGGCGAATTCTTCCTGGAGCAATACTATGATGGTTTGAGCGAGATCGGAACCAGCATCCAGGTGGGTGAGGGTGACGGCATCTACCGCATGCACATTCACACAGCGCTGGACAAGCGTTACGAGCCGATTGCCTACACGGAAAGCCTCGGCACTGTAAAGAAAATTATGATGGAAAATTTGCAGGACCAGATGAACGGTCGTGCCAAGGAAGAAGCAAAGCTCACACTCGCGCCGGTCAACCCAGGCGAGGTGGCAGTGGTGGCGGTCTCCCCGGGGGAGGGGCTTTCACGCATTTTTGCCAGTCTTGGCGTTGCTGCAATTGTGCAGGGCGGGCAGACAATGAACCCCAGCGTGAAAGAGCTTGTGGCATCTTTTGAGAACTTGCCTACTGATAAGATCATCATTTTGCCCAACAATAAAAACATCATCCTGGCTGCTCAGAATGCCGCCAAGGTCAGCGTCAAGAAAATCGCTATCATTCCCACTCGCAACGCCCCGCAGGGTTTTGCCGCCATGCTGCGGTTATACCCGGAAGGCACCCTCGAGGAAAATGAGGAATCAATGCGCGAAGCAATCACCGAAGTGCACACCGGCGAGATCACCATCTCCACACGTTCGGTTGAGATCGAGGGAGTGCAGGTTGAAAAGGGAGAGGTAATTGCTCTGTATGATGGCAAGTTGGTTTCCTCTGCGCCCACAATCGAAACAGCACTCGATGAGTTATTCGAGAAGGCACACCTCGACGACATTGAACGCATCACGTTCTTTTATGGTGAAGGCATCACCCAACAGCAGGTAAACAAGCTTGGTGATCGTGTTCGCGAGGAGTATCCTGAAAAGGAGATCGAGATCCACGAAGGTGGTCAGCCGCATTACCAGTTGATCATCGCATTTGAATGATCTTTTGAGGAACAATAAAAACGGTCGCAAGACCGTTTTTGTTTTACTAATTGATTGCACGTTGACCATAATACATAAGATATTATTTTAAATATTGGTTAATATGCGCGTAGTATATTCGATAGTTTCACTTTTACTAAACACTACCCTGCAGGGAGAAGGCACCTGTGCCCGCGAAGCAGGGTATGCCTTTTCCAAGTTGGAAACCTTTTCACCCCAATGGTCGATGCATTCCACATGTCTCGTTTTGAGGTCGACGCAGGCGCCGACCCTACGAGGGCGTTTGGTTTTTGACCAACGCGTGGTTTCATTCCGTGAACCAATTTCCTTATGCCTTGTAGGGAAAAGGCACCTGTGCCCGCGAAGCAGGGTATGCCTTTTCCTCATTGTCATTAGGCTGATGCGGACCTTCGACCTTCCGTGCTTCATCGGAAATCCTCGATAAATCGATTATTATTAGGCGGGAGATACTGTTCCTGATGCCTAAGGTTATCGAGAAATACGCAAACTTCATCAAGTTGGAACGCAGTAAAGGCTATCAAAATACTGCGATCATGGGTGGATTTAATGCGCTGGCAGCCTCCTGGCCTGCCGAAGCAAGAGAATCGAGTTTGCCCGAGTCCCTGATTGCAAAGGTTTCCCAACTTTTGAAGAAATACGAAAACAGATCGCCTGAAGAAAGAAGAAAAGATTTAATCGAGTTGACTTCCTGGCTTGGATTGAGTGAGATAGGCAGTTTTCCTCCTGCTCCGGATGGTGCGTCAGTCGCGAAACCAGCCCCTCAGCCACAGTCAAAACCCGCGCAAGTCGCACCGGTTGCCGAAAAAGCAACACAAATCGCCAAACCGAAGAGTACAAGACCATCCATGCCGCCAGCCAGACAAAATCAACCACAGGTGGGTTTGGATGCTTCGGTGGAGGTCATTCGCGGAGTGGGTGAAAACCAGGTAAAGAATCTTGCCAAACTCGAAATCTTCACCATCCGCGACTTGCTCTATCACTTTCCGCGCCGCTACGACGACTACTCCAAACTGAAAACCATCAACCAACTGCGGGTTGGCGAAGAAGCTACCATTATTGCGAGCGTGAGCAATATCGTCCGGATCCCAACCCGAAAAGGGCGCACCCTGATTGAGGCGATCGTTTCGGATGCTACGGGCAGCATGCGGCTGCTTTGGTTCAACCAGGAATGGCACATGCGCAGCCTGCGCCAGGATATGGTGATCTCCATCTCTGGCAGGATCGAAATCTATCTCGGTAGACCCGTCATCTGGCACCCGGAGTATGAACCCCTCGATCAGCAGCAGCTAAACACCAACCGCATCGTGCCTGTTTATCCGCTGACAGCTAAAGTGACCCAAAAATGGCTGCGCCGAACGATTTTTTCGACCTTGAAGTACTGGATTCCGCGAATTAGTGAAACCCTAAGCGATGAGATCCGCCAGCGAGCCAATGTGATTGAGCTCCAGCAAGCCCTCAGCGAGGTGCACTTCCCGGATGATATGCAGGCTCTTTCGGCTGCTCAAAGACGCTTGGCATTCGACGAGCTGTTCCTGCAGCAACTTGGCATTATTCAACAAAAGCGGCAATGGCTTGAACTCAACGGCAAGGCATATCCGGTCACAGACGAGTGGCTGCAAGCTCGCATCAAAGCGCTCCCTTACGAACTCACCAGTGCCCAGATACGCACGATTGATGAAATCCGTAAGGATGTCTCAAGCGCGCATCCGATGAACCGCTTGCTGCAAGGAGATGTTGGCTCTGGCAAAACCGTAGTCGCGCTGGTTGGGATGGCAATGGTCATATCCCACGGGGCACAGGCAGCCTTCATGGCGCCAACTGGCATCCTGGCAGAGCAGCATTATCAGACCTCCTTGCGTTTGATGACTGAAAGAAAGGGAAAGCAGCCAGCATTCCTTGAGCCCGGACAGGTGCGCCTCTTAACAGGGGATACCTCCACATCTGATCGCAAGGAAATCGCGGCTGGATTGAAGAATGGTTATATCAAGCTCCTGATCGGCACACACGCGCTGATTGAAGACCCCGTCAGGTTCCAGAATCTGCAAATGGCAGTGGTGGACGAGCAGCACCGGTTTGGTGTTGCGCAGCGCGCTGCTCTGCGGAATAAGGGCGACAATCCTCACCTGTTGGTCATGACCGCCACCCCGATCCCACGCTCCCTACAGCTCACTGTTTTCGGCGGGCTGGATGTGAGCGTCATGGATGAGATGCCCAAGGGACGAATTCCAATCTCTACCAGTATCGCTTACCCAACTGAACGTGAGCGGGTTTATGATCGTATCCGCGATGAGGTGGAGCTCGGGCACCAGGCATTCATCATCTATCCGCTCGTCGAAGCTGGAGAGAACGACGAGGTCAAAGCGGCAGTGGAAGAGCAGGAACGCCTGCAAAAGGAAGTCTTCCCGGAATTGCGCGTGGGGCTCGTGCATGGCAGGCTCAAGCCAGCCGAGAAAGACGCAGTCATGCTGCACTTCCGCCAGGGTGATTTTGATGTTTTGGTCTCGACCTCTGTGGTGGAGGTTGGTGTGGATATTCCCAACGCCACGATCATGATCATCGAAGGAGCAAACCGCTTTGGTCTGGCGCAGTTGCACCAGTTCAGAGGTCGGGTGGGGCGTGGTGATGCACAATCGTACTGTTTCCTGATACCCGATACGGAAGACATCGCTGAGAATAAGCGTTTGTTGGTCATGACCCAGACGAATGACGGCTTTGTGTTGGCGGAGCAAGACCTGAGGGATAGAGGTCCTGGGGATTTCCTCGGAACCCGCCAGGCAGGTTTCAACGAATTCAAGATGGCATCCTTAGCTGATGTTCGCCTGATCCATCTCGCCCGTGAGGTTGCAGAGGAAGTGCTTGAAGCAGATCCTGGTCTGACACTAAAAGAACACCAGCCTCTAAAGCAGGCTGTCGACAAGATCTTGCCATCGGATGATGGTGATGGAGATGTGAGCTGATGACAAAAGTGGTATTCCCCGGTACTTTTGACCCTATTCACCTTGGGCATGTTGACATCGCCTTGCGAGCCGCGAGGCTGTTCGATGAAGTGGTTGTGGCGGTCTATGATAAACCGCTCAAAAACCTGCTTTTTTCCCCGGAACAGCGCATCAGCCTGGTGCGTGAAGTGCTAAAAGATCAGAGCCGGATCACGGTCATGGGGTATTCAGGTCTGACGGTGAATTTTGCCCGCGAGATCGGTGCGAAGGCGATCGTGAGGGGCTTGCGGGTATTTTCCGATTTTGAGTACGAGTTCCGCATGGCGCTGGCTAACAACCGCTTGGATGCGGAAATCGACACGATTGCCCTGATCACGACTGAAGAAAACACCTTTTTATCTTCATCAACGGTCAAGGAGATTGCCTCACTTGGTGGAGATGTGAGCACGATGGTTCCGCCAATCGTCAACCTGGCTCTGGTTGATTACTTCAGTAACCAGGGCAGTGACTCAGACCCACAGGGAAATTCTGTGGAATGAAGCATGATCGTGCCGGTCTACCGAAGCACCCCAGCACTGAAAGCCGGCGTGGCAATCTGTTCAATTGTTTACCTCTCAACACAAATTCTTTGTAGGGTGGGTTGGCGTCACAGTATCTCGCTCTTCCTTGACATCGATATAGTCAACCCACCAAAATGAGAGCTTAATCCGTGAAGCCAACTCGCCAAATTATGTTCCTTGTGTCGCGGTGGGTTGGCTTTCACCAGGCTCACTCTTCAAAACGCTCCTTGACGCCAACCCACCCTACCTGCTTCATCGAAAAAGCAGATCGCCATGCTTCGCTCGCGATGACGTAATTTTTTAACAGACTGCCATTGCATCAAAAAAGTATTAGACGTAGGGCGAGATTGAGGGCACCTGCTATGATGTGATCGATTAACGTATCGTGCCCTCAATCCGCCGCTGAAAAGCGATTATTGAACTCCATCATTGGTAATGGCGGATTGGAAGAACATCTACGTTACTGCATAATAAAGTGCACTGGGCTTCCAATCTCGCCCTACGTACTTTACTAGGAATGATAGGCAAATCTGTATCCAATCCCGCCTTGTTCTGCAAGGCTGCACATCCACAGTCCACCATGAATTCAACTTGCTACTTTACGGCAACAAAAATTTATCCGATTAGTGATAAACTAATAAAGAATCAACAAGTTTCACGGAGACAAAACATGGACATTTTACATCTTGTCGATCGCCTCGAAGAACTTTTTAACAACAGTAAGCCCATACCGCTTTCCCGCAATGTCGTGGTGGATGAAAATTCCTTTATGGATATCATCGACCAGATGCGTATTTCCATCCCGGATGAGATCAAAAAAGCCCAGCAAGTGATTGCCCAAAAGGATCGTATTCTCGCGCAAGCGCAAGAAGAAGCTAACCGAACCGTCGCTCTGGCACGCGAAAAAAGCGAAAAGATGGTGGAAAAATCCGAAGTCTATCAGGCTGCCCAGGTAAAGGTTGAGCAGCTGAGCGAGCAGGTTCGCAAGGAATCATCTCAAACGCAGCAAGAAGCTGACCGCTACGTTGTGGACACCCTCACCGGGCTCGAACGTGAGCTCAAGAAGGTGCTACAGCAGGTTCAGAACGGTATCTCAAGCCTGCTACCCGGATCCGACGACAGCAAGTAGTTCCTAAACCTCTTTATTATCGGCTGGCACATCCTCGTTTTTGGATGTGCCTTTCTTTTTCCCTGAACTCCGGGGTTTCGGAGCGCGTTTGAAGCTCAGTTCACCTTCAAAAGCTTGCGCCAGGACGTCATCCATGTGTTCGACAAAAACGATGTTCATCTGGTCAAGCGCCTGTTGGGGAACATCCACGAGGTCTTTTTCGTTGCGGGCGGGTAGCAGCACAGTTTTGATGCCTGCCCGGTTGGCAGCCAGCACCTTTTCGCGCACGCCGCCAATTGGCAGCACCCTTCCACGCAGGGTGATTTCGCCGGTCATCGCCACTTCATGCCTGACTGGCATGCACAACACAGCAGAGGTCAGGGCGGTTGCCAGCGTGATGCCCGCGCTGGGTCCATCCTTTGGAATGGATCCTTCCGGAACGTGCACATGGATGTCCACGTCCTCAAAAAAATCCTCGGGGATCTTGAAAATAGCTTCCTTGGACTTCAAGTAACTGAGCGCTGCCTGGGCAGATTCCTGCATAATGTCGCCGATCTGACCAGTGATTTGCAGATTTCCCTTACCGCCTACCACAAGCACCTCAATCGGCATGATCTCGCCGCCGTTCTCGGTCCAGGCAATGGCGGTAGCCATGCCGATTTCATCTTTGGCTTCAGCAGTCATCGGGAAAAATTCAACTGGTCCGAGCAGGTTTTGAACGAGCTCCGCATCCACATCGTGCTGAAAATCCTCCCCTTCGGCTTTCTGAGTCGCCAGTTTGCGCAGAACACTGCCAATCTGGCGTTCAAAGTTTCTGACTCCTGCTTCGTAGGTGTAGCCTGTGATGATCAGCCTCAACGCTTCATCAGAAATGGAAATCTGCTCTTCATCCAGTCCGTTTTCCAGCAACTGCTCCGGAATAAGAAACTGTCGGGCGATGGTCAGCTTTTCTTCCTCAATATATCCCGGGAATTCAATCAATTCCATGCGATCCAGCAAGGCTGGGGGAATCGTGGCTACTGTATTGGCGGTAGTGATAAAGAATACCTTCGAGAGGTCATAAGGCACTTCGAGATAATGGTCTGAGAAACTGAAGTTCTGCTCTGGATCGAGCACTTCCAACAAAGCCGCGGCAGGGTCTCCTTGAAAATCAGCGTTGAGCTTGTCGACTTCATCCAGCATGAAGAGCGGATTAACGACCTTGGCCTTTGCCATGGTCTGCAGGATCCGCCCTGGTAAGGCACCGATGTAGGTTCGGCGATGCCCACGAATTTCAGCTTCGTCATGCACGCCGCCAAGCGAAAGGCGGATAAACCTTCGGTCCATCACCTCAGCAATCGACTTGCCCATCGAGGTCTTGCCCGTTCCGGGAGGACCAACGAAGCAAAGGATGGGTTGGCGGTCTTTCTTTGGGTTCAGACTGCGCACAGCCAGAAATTCAAGCACGCGATCCTTGGCACGTTTCAGACCGTAATGATTGCGGTTGAGAACTTCGCGCGCACGTTTCAGGTCGAGATTATCTGCGGTGGATTCCGTCCAGGGGAGATCAGCCAGCCAGCGGACGTAGGTTGAGATCATGCCAGTTTCAGGAGAGAACGGAGGCATGGTCTGCAGCCGGCTCAGCTCGCGATCGGCAACCTCACGTACTTCCTGCGGGAGATCCAGAGCGGCAAGCTTTTCCTCCAAACTTCGGATTTCAGGGTCGGAAGACCGTCCATCATTCAATTCCTTCTGGAATTTTGTAATTTTCTCGCGCAAAAAGGCTTCGCGTTGAGAGCGATCCATCTCACTCTGAACCTGGTCCTGGATTGAGTTTTCGAGTTCGATGAGCTCGTTTTCCTGCGTGATAATGGCAAGCGTTCTGCGTAAGCGAGTCAGACCGTCTGTTTCCTGCAGGATTTCCAAACGATGTTCATCATTCAGGTCGACCGCTGTAGCGATCGCATCCGCCAGAACACCGGATTGTTTGATCTCAGAGACCATGCTCACCAGGTCAGGAGTGTTGCTGCTGCTCAGGTATTGCCAGGACTCGACCGCCTTCAACACACTGCGATGTAAGGCGATGGTGGTTTTTGCTTGGCTGGTTTTTTCCTTGACGACTTCAACTTTCCCCATGACAACATCATCCGGATTGAGCCAGAGGTTGATCAGTTTGACACGCCTGCGTGCCTGGAATAGGAAAAGAACGTTGTTTTCGTCTGCATACATTGGGCTTCCAACTGCGCATTCCAAGCCGACGGTGTAAAAGGTCTCAGGTCTGTCGATGTTATCGTCATCCGTAAACGCCATGATAACTGTCTGGTAACTCTCGGACGCCTGGCGAATAACCTCCATGATCGGCGAGTCTTTTCGGATATGAACAGCTGTCATCGCATCAGGTAAAACGATCCCCTCGTTGCGGAAGATGATTTCAGCGTCAAACTGACCCTGTTTGTCTGTCTTGCGGTTCTTAACAAAATTGAGGGAGTCAAGTCCACTCAAAAGGGGCGGGTTGAATGATCTGGAGAATTCAGAGTCTTGCGAATAATTATCTCGGGGCATGATTAGTCCTGTGTTTCCTGGTTTTGTTTTTGGGCATTCATCTCAGCCCAGACCACTCTGGCGGCAGCAGCTACAAAGACGCTGCCAGTGATAATGATACCTTTACGCTTCCCTGCCAGCTTTAAGGCTTCAGGCAGGGCTTCTTCCATACGATGGAACGCGATCACGCGTTTGCCGTAGGGTTCAATCAATTTTTTCAGTTCTTCCGCGTCTGCTGCCCGGGGGTGGATGGATTGGGTAGCTACCACCATCTCAACCCTCCCGATGATGGTTTTAAGCATGGTGTTAAGCTCTTTGTCCGCGGAGGCTCCATAAACCAGGATGAACTCCTTACCGGGGAAGTACTCATCCAACGTTTCGACGAGTCGCTCCATCGAATCACCGTTGTGCGCGGAATCTATCACAACAGGTGGCTTTCGACGCAGCAATTCAAAACGAGCAGGCCAAATCACCTGCCTGAATCCTTGCTGGACTGCACGGCGGCTGATTTTGAAACCTGCCCGCAGCAGTTCATCCAGGGCTGCCAGTGCAGTCACCGCATTTTCCATTTGGTGACGGCCGAGCAGCGGCAGGCTCAAATCAAGTTCCTTGCGAGACAGACTGTCGCGCTTGGTCGAATTGGGGATGTCCTTTCGCAGCACTTGGATTTTTTGCGTGCTGAGGCTGTGCGAGGCTTCGTGGTAAGTGAAAGCGGTTTCCACCTGGATGAAAGGTGAATTCCTCTCAGATGCCAGGCGAACAAGTTCCAGCATGGCTTCTTCATGTTGCGGCGCGATGACCACAGGTTTACCTGGTTTGATGATGCCGCCCTTTTCGTAGGCAATTTCCGTCAGGGTGTTGCCCAATACCGCCATATGGTCGTACGAAATCGGGGTGATGACCGAGACGAGGGGATTGACCACGTTGGTCGCATCCAACCTGCCTCCCAATCCCACTTCCAGTACTGCCAAATCAACCTTTTGTTTTCTGAAATATAGGAAAGCCAGAGCGGTGGTTAGCTCGAAGGTTGTGGTGTCTTTGACGATCTCTGTCAACGGACGCAGTTCATCGGTGAGGGAGACCAGGTCTTCTTTGCTGATCCACTGGCCGTTAATGATGATGCGTTCCTGGAATTCGACCAGGTGTGGTGAAGTGTAGAGCCCGACCTTGTAACCAGCTGCTTGCAATGCTGAGGCGATGAAGGAAGAGGTCGACCCTTTGCCTTTTGTGCCTGCCACGTGCACACAAGGGAAGCTTTCCTCGGGATGTCCGAGCAGCTCCATCAGTTTGTTCATGCGGTCCAGCTTGAAAAAGCGGTGTGTGTCATCCACATGCCGCTTCATGCTGAAGTCCACCCAGCTATAGATCCAGTCTAAACTCTGTTGAAATTTTTCCTCAAGCGTTTCCATCGACTCTCCAATGTAAACAGTGATTATAAACGCTCCCTGCCGCTTTGGCAGGGAGCGTTATCATCGCTTTTGTTTAGCCTACGGCGCGACAGTCGTTACATCCGCCATCAGAACATAGCCCAGAATTGCAAAATCGCCACTACGGTACTCAACCAGAATGCATTCCCGGTTGAAAGTGTCGAAACGTCGTTCCGCCATGGGCAGCAAGGTTAATGTCATGCCGGCAGGTATGCGACCGGTGGCACGGAAGTTGTCGTAGCAATCGCTTCGTGCCCAGACTTCACGCAGGGTCTGCACCACGACAACAGGTGTTGGCGTAACGGTATAGGTTGGCGTCGGAGAATAATCCGGTGTTGGCGTTGGGGTGATCGTTGGCGTGGGCGTGATCGTGGGGGTCAACGTGATAGTGGGAGTGTAGGTGACGGTGGGTGTGCGCGCAAGGTTGCGTTCGTAGATCGAGTTGGAAACACCCTTTACTGCCACAGAGACCAGCAAGCCGATCACGATCAGGGCTATCAGAGCTGCCAAACCGCCGATGACATAAGTTCGCAGAAATCCGCGCTTCAACTCGAGGATTTTTGGATCCTGCGGGAATCGTTTGCGAGGTTTAGCACTGATCTTGAGGGCGTCGAGTGCGAAGAACTTGTTGCCGCTCTTCATCGCTTCTTCCGCCCGGGTCATGGCGTCTTCGTTGGCATGAATTTCGGTCTCGAGCGTGCTGATCTCGTTCTCGAGCGAGAGGCTCTGCGAGTCATAGGCATCCAGTTGGCGCAGCAAGTCTAGGTTTTCACGGGCTGCATCCACCTTTTGGCGCGCAAGCGACGCGGTCGGAGCTTCGGAGGCTTCCAGCTTGAGTCGCTGGGTGTTTTCGAGCAGGTTTTGGATCGTTGCAGGAATCAACAAATCAAGCCGGTTTCGCAGGCGGCTAAGCTGGTTGACTTCGCCATATTTCATGCGGATGCGTTCCAGTTTTGTGCGGGCATCTGCCAATTTCGCGGGTGGGATCTTGCCGCTCAGGCTGACTGTGTCACTGACGTCATTGAGCAAGCCGATGTCCTGCCGGACCTCGCTGGCCTTGTCGATGTATTCCGGGATGGCAACCGCACTGGCAGCCGTCTGGATCTTGCCAAGCGCGCTGACGAGTTCACCCTGCGAAAGCAGGTTCAGGCCTTCCTTGTAGACATCATAAGCTTGCATCTGGTTTTCAAGGTCGTGCCGCAATTCCTCACCCTCACGCCAGCGTTTGATGCCGGCATCCTGAAGGTGATCGAAGGCTTCATCGAGGTAATCAAGCGCTACTTTGTAGCGAAAGACACGCGCGGCGCTTTGGGCTTTACCATAAGCTTTTCCAGCTTCAGGGGGCAGCGCCACCGAGGGGATATTACCCGAACGCAGGTACTCCTCCGCTTCACTATGATGCTCCTGGGCGCGTGTCCAGCCAGGTTCCATCTGAATGACCTTTTCGTACAGGGGAATGGCAACCTGGTAATTGCCTTTATAAAACGCCTCTTCCGCCTCGTCCATCATTCGCTCGGCTTCAGGGTCGTGCGCGGATTGGAAGAAACGTCTCAATGGGTCGCTATCAATGCCCGAGTTGAGTTCAGCACCCAGGTTGGTTTTTCTCAGAGGTGGAATGTTTGCATTAATTGCTGATTGCGAGGGTGTCGCGCTCTGAAAGATCGACTCAGCGGGAGCACCGGTAGAAATTTCCGGTGTGGATGGTGTGGGGGTAGGTTCATTGCTTACCGGCGTTGGCTGCCCTGCAAGCCTGCGTGATTTTTCTCGCCGGATCTCCCGCAGCAGCCGGTTGGCTTCTTCCAACTCATCCACACTGATGTTGTCACCTAATCGATTGGTGGCATGTGCTTCCAAAAAGGTTGAAAGTTCGCCTTCCACCTGCGAGAGCGCTTCATCGCTCGGGGATGCGTTCGCTAGAACACTCAGTGCCTTTTCAATGAGATCGTTAATCATTGAGGTCCTTTCAGGTCAAAGCATAGCCTGGAGGCTACTGCCTTTTATTATATAGAAACATGAGCTTTTCTTTCATCTCTGAGGGAGTCTGAAAGCGTCCGTCCAATGCGCTTTCGAGGAAGCTCATTTCGTCGGCGTTCAGCCGATTCTGGACATCGAACGAATAGGATGCTTTGTAGTGGGTCGGTGCGTTTGCGATGTCTTCAGGTCGGTTTGGACCCACCGCCACGGAGCCGGGAGCCTGCCTGCCGGTGAAGATGTGATGCAGAGCACGGGAGCTGAACTGCACCAGGTCTGAATGCTGCACTTCAGGCGAGAAGGTTTGAGGAAGCCAATGCCCAATGTTCCAATCCAGCATGATCACTTTTTGGCGATATTCGTTCCAATAGTAGTGAAGTAATTTATGGTCAAGGTAGATGGCGCCTTTGGCGTGAGCTTGTTCCAGCATCCCGCAAATCTGGATGGATATATCCAGAACCTGCTTCATACTCAGGTTTCTCACGAAGTTACCGCGTGTGTAACCGGCATCGCAAAGCAGATAAAGGTTGTCTTCCCAACGCCTTTCCAGGATCAAAAATGCCAGCCAACCGTCCTGGAGACGTTCTTCGAACTGGTCGATAACATCCTGGATTTCATCGAGATCAAACAGGGCAAGGGTGCCGCGAATGGAGGACGCTTCGCCTTGTTTCTCCAAAACTTTGGAGAGAGGTGCGACTTCCGGAGGCCAGACTGTGCCTGGAGCAGGCTTAATGTATCCCGCTTGCAGCATGGGTGTCAGCCCACTCAAGCCGTGCAGCCCTGCGAGAATGTTGTATTCCTCAAGGAAGAGCGGTTTTGCGTAGGCAATTTTGTCGTGCCGCATCACTTTGAATGCAGGGTCAGGACCAAAGCCTGTTTTTCCCACCGCGTTCTTGAGCAAGAAGACGCGTGCGCTCGAGCCACCCGCTTCGGGGATGGCAAAATCCTGCTGGGCAGCTGTGAGCCAGGTATCAAGCGGTTCGGCAAGATACAAACCGCTCTGAGAATCAAGAATTGCTTCGCGCATAATTCGCTATTCTACCATTGTTGGCTTTTGGGCAATTCGAAGTAATCGGCGTCCCTTTGCACAAGCTCATCAAACCAGGGTAACAACGGATGGATCGCTTCTATCGTCTGGATGCTTTCGACAATGCTCCGGCGATCGCCTTTCTTCAGTAGTTCGATGTACTGCTGTTGCCAACTGCGGAAGATGGATGGCTTGCGCGATTGCGGCATGATGTGCTCATCGAGTTGCACCAGGGTGTACATCATATCTCCGGCGCTGTTTTGTGCCGTGCGTGTGCGCGCCATCGCTGGCTCATTCACCACTTTGAACGCTGACTCAACCGTGCGTAGTTTTCGGGCAATTTGCAGCATGTTCTGGTTGATTTCGCTGAAATTGGGCTGGTAATTGCCGCTCAGCCAGCGTGTTACTACGTTTTCACTGCGTTGCAAGGACTGCCAGAACTGGAAGAACTGCGCCTGTGCGGTGTCAATCTGGTAGATCATTTCCTCGAGCAGCTCGCGGTAAATGCCTTGTTCGGGGATTCGTTTCCACTCTTTCTGGAGTTTGGAGAGAGCCGAGCGGGAAACCGTGAATGGATCGATTGTGCTGCCAGATGGCGAGTCCACTGGGAATTCCTCCCAGTGTTTTTGTTTGATCTCAATCAGCTTTGGCAGCAACTGGTTTCGCCAGTACTCGTCTTGCTTTCGCGTTTCAGCCACGATGTCCCACTGACTCGCTAATGCTTGAGGAAAGCTGAATTTTGCTGGACTGCCAGATCGGGTATGTTCCTTCCATCCTCGCACTGTGGTCAACATTTCAAGAACCTGTTCAACCTGCCTGGTGTCTTCTTTGGGGAAAAGGGAGGTTGCGGGCAGGGGGGTGTCGCTGTGGAAGTGGGAGAAAAGGGTGGTAAAAGCGGTTGCCAAATCTGAGTACGCTTTGTGGAAAGCTGGCAATTGGAGGCGAATTTTCTTTAAGGCTGCGGAAGGTAGTAAGGAGGCTTTCAGGGCCTGGTGATACTCCGTCAGGCAGGCAATTTGTGCGGCATCCAGCTGGATAGAATCGAGATAATCCTCTGGAATCTCCACATGCAGCGATTGCAAATCCAGCCAACCCATGGGCCATTGCCCAAGGCGGGCTTCCTCCCGCAGGTTCTCGATTGATTGCGCGGCTTTCATGCTTCTGAGAGCGTGTAAGAGGGCAGTGAGCCAAGGCGCCTCGCCAAGCTTTTGAGCAAGAGGAGGATGTGAATCAAGCAAATCCGCAGAGAATGTGTTAACTGACTGATGATCAGCAGGACCCTGGTTTAGCGTCTCCAACCAATCAATCATCCTGGCAAATTCCGCTTCCAGGTTCGGCAGATAACTTAGGCTTGGTTCGAGCAGGAAAAGTTCCCGGGTCTGCTTGCGCGCACTGGCTAAGTCACATTCTGCCCAGGCACGATAGATTTCCCTGATCCTTGACATCGCTGCCAGAAGCGATGTTTGCAAATCTGTGACAGGGCGCAGACGCAGGGCTGTAAATTGCTCAAGCAATTGGCGCAAAAGCAGGAATTTATCACCCAGTTTTTCACCAGGCACCAAAACCTCCCAGGTTGCCTGAATGTGGCTAACGTGATTGGAAAAATCCTGCAGGGTGTTGATCGATTCCGGAGAGAGGTTTTTCTGTCTGGCTGTTTCCAGCCATTGCTGATTTTGATGACGTAAGGATTCCAAATCAGCAACAATCAATGCGTAAGGTTTTAAATTTAACTGCAAGTTGCGCATAGAATTGATAATAGAATCGTTGTAAGGGTAGGTTTCCTTTGCCAAATAACTTTCACTGTAAATCCAGGCGGCGTCGACCCACTGGCTCTCAAAAACTGCATGAAGCAGCGTAGCCAGCGTCGTGGGGTCGCCATCACCAAAATGCTCAAGCAGATAACCAACAAGTTGCCAGTTTGAAGTAAGATCGTGGCTGAGTTCTGTTTGCATCATTGAAAAAACTTCTTGTGCCAATCTGTCTTTACCTCGGTCTAAAAGATCAAGCATGTAGATTTGGCTGGCTGAAAGCAAGTCCGCAGTCTCAACCTCAACCCCGAGTTGCTGCAACGCTCGCATCAAATCCAGGGTTTGGCGTAGTCCCTCTAATGTGCTGAGGCTTTTCAGGTAACGGCTGAAGAGCAATTTGTATTCGATGATACGCATCGAAAGGTAGGTTTCCATGTACTCCACACGCATCTGCAGGTGGTTTATTTCCAAATCATCGAGGTTGCTGGCGCTTAATGGCCATCCTATGTCCGCAATCAGTTCAGGCGATGTCTGTTCAATCAACGCCCGACCTTCTTCGAGTAATTGTCGGTAATCCAACAGGGGGCTTGCTTTATCATCAGAAGCCTGGTTGTTAATCTCAAGGCTGTTGCCCCAGTCAATGAAGGAAAGAGTGTTGGCTTCAGCATGCCAGAAGATGTGGTCCATCTTGACATCATTCCAGATCACACCTTTTTCGTGGACCTTCTGGAGCAATTGGAAAGCGGCTGCCAAAACCTTCAGGACAATCACCTGTGAGATTGGCTTGCCGCCTTGTAGTTTGCGCCGCAACAACTCCGAAATGGAAACTCCCGGGACTTCCTCGCTGACGATAAAAAGGTTGGCAGAAGTTGCTGTGCCCTCGATACTTTGGTCCAGTAGAACAGGAGTGTGGATTTTTCGACCATGCCGCTCCACGTCCAGCCCGTTCAGCAATCCCAGTACGTTACCTTCGTTTTCGATTTGCCTTGCCTGGCGCACGATGGTGCCACCCGAGACGTTCTGCACCGGTCGCTTCATCACGCCCTGTTCGATCCCCAGTTGAGTCTGGACGCGCAAAACTTCGCCAGCATCCCCTTTGCCCACGGTTTCGAGCAATTGCCAGACCTTTTTTCGTCCTGTGACTGTCTTTGCCATGCGCCCATTATAAAACGTTGGGGCATTATTTGCTTTTCTCCACCTTACTCGTTGAAAGTGCTTGACCTTTACCCGGTTGGCGGTTAAGATTTGAGCAGATCACCAAGCCCTCTACGAGGGATATATATTTGACCTGTGAGGAACAGGCGGCCAACGAATTACGAATTAGTCAAAAGGAGAGAGCTTTAAAAATGAAGTACGACCGCATCTACAATTTCTCAGCTGGACCAAGCATGTTACCCGAACCCGTCCTGGAAGATATCCGCGATGAGTTCATGAATTACAAAGGTTCAGGAATGAATGTGATGGAAATGAGCCACCGCAGCAAGGTCTACCAGGGCATCATTGATGAAGCAGAAGCCGACCTGCGCGAGCTGATGAACATCCCTTCAAATTACAAAGTTCTTTTCATTCAAGGCGGCGCTACGCTGCAATTTGCCATGATCCCGCTCAACCTGATGAAAAACGGCGTTGCTGATTATATCGTCACGGGCAATTGGTCCAGCAAAGCCTATTCTGAAGCCAAGAAATTCGGCAAGATCAACCTGGTCGCCTCCAGCAAAGACAAGAACTACAGCTATATTCCAGATGTATCGGATTTGCCGATCTCAGAAGATGCTGACTATGTTTACATTTGCGAGAATGAGACCATCCATGGCACCACCTACCAATCGCTGCCCAATACTAAGGGCAAAATCCTCGTATCCGACCAATCCTCCATGTTCCTTTCCAAGCCGGTCAATGTCAGCGATTATGGGCTGATTTATGGCGGTGTCCAGAAAAACGTTGGTCCTGCCGGTGTTGTGGTCGTCATCATCCGTGAGGATCTGATCCGTAGTGATCTGGACGAGAAAATCCCAACCTACCTGCGTTACGATATCCACGCCGAAAACGGCTCCATGTACAACACCCCGAACTGCTGGGCAATCTATGTCTGCGGCAAGGTCTTCAAGTATCTGAAGAGCCTGGGTGGTTTGGAAGCTATGAACCAGATCAATATCGAGAAAGCCCAACCGCTTTACGACTTCCTTGATAACAGCAAGATGTTCAAGGGCACCGTGGTAAAAGAAGACCGCTCGCTGATGAACGTTCCATTCGTCACTGAAAGCGCAGAGTTGGATGCCCAGGTCGTGGCTGCATCCAAGGCTGCCGGGTTTGATAACCTCAAGGGTCACAAATCGGTTGGCGGACTGCGCGCCTCGATCTACAATGCCATGCCGAAGGAAGGCGTGCTCGCGTTGGTGGATTTCCTGAAGGATTTCGAAGCCAAACACAGTTAGTTTTTTACCAGTTAAGTTTGAAAGCCTCTCTGAATTTGGAGAGGCTTTTTTGTGAGGTTGGGCAGGTAAAGTAGGGCGGAATGCGCTTGATTTGCGCACTCCGCCGATAAAACCTGAATTTTGGGTAGGTACGAAGCAGGCCAAAATGCGATGGTTGCCAACCAGATTGCGCTATTTAAGCTTGCTTCGCCCATAAAACGGGAAAGGACACAGGGTTTATGATGTCAGGTGACCAACATAACCTGACCTTCGACTGAGCTTCTTTTCTGTATATTGTATATAATGAAAACCATGAGGAAGAGCAAGATGAGAAAAGCGTACTTTTTGATCGCCGTTTTGGCGTTTGCTCTCACCGCCTTTCTCCCCATTGGTGCAGCCTCTGCGAACCAGTTGCGAACGCCTGGGCTCTCGGTTTTTGTAATTAATGCGCCTAAAGACCTCAAACTATTCATTCAATTCCGAAACAGCGAATTGCCGGAACCGCTCGAGATGCAGCGTACTTCGCGTTACTGGGAAACTTACTACAATTATTACTACCAACGCCTGCCCGGTAGATTCGACGAAGACTTCATCGGCGCAAAACTGATCGTTCGATCCTCCCAATATTCCTATGAGCTGCCGATCTCAAGAGATCCCGAGATGCGCGTAGACAAGCGCCTGATGACACTGGATTTGAGGCAAGGCACGCTGGTCTATGGTGAACCAGGCTGGAGGGGGCCGTTATCGGTGGCGGGTCGCGTGATACTCACACTGATCCTGGAAGGTATTGTCTTTTTCCTATTCGGCTTACGCGCAAAATCAAGCTGGCTCATCTTCTTCTTCATCAACCTGATTACCCACAGCCTGCTGAGCAGCTTTCTGGCGCACCAGTTTGAGGCCAAGGGTGACTTTTTTTTGACGGTCTTTATCAGCTTCTGGGTTGTTTTGGTGGAAGCAGCGATTTATTACTTCACGTTTAAAGAGGTCGAACTGAGCCCCAAAGTGCTTTTGCTTGCTTTAGTCGCCAATTTGGTTGGCTTTTTCCTGGGGGGCTGGATCATGCCCTATTTCCCAAAGTAAATGAGGAAGCTATGAAAACAATTGTTATTACAGGAAGTACTCGTGGAATTGGGTTTGCGCTTGCTCGTGAGTTTTTGAAAAATGGTTGCAGGGTGGTGATTAGCGGTAGGTCGGATGAATCTGTAAGGAATTCCGTCGCAAAACTTGAGGCGGAATTTCCAGGAGATCAAATTGCAGGTTTTGCCTGTGATGTTACCCAATATGACAATATAAAAAACCTATGGATGTTGGTTAAAGAAAAATTCGGTGATATTGACATTTGGATTAATAACGCAGGCATTTCAAACCAGCAATCCCACTTTTGGGAAATCCCGACTGACGAAATTCGATCTGTCATTGAGACCAACGTTCTCGGAGAGCTTTTTGGAACCAAAGTGGCTCTGCAAGGTTTTTTAGATCAAGGCTTTGGCGCAGTCTACAACGTGGAAGGTCTGGGCGCAAATGGCAAAACGAACAATGCCAAAGGGCTATCAGTTTATGGGATGTCCAAAGCGGGGTTGCATTATTTCAATCAGTGCCTGTTCAAAGAATTAGACCATCCCAAAATCATTTCAGGCGCTTTGCAACCTGGGATGGTGCTTACTGAACTGGTCACTGGACAATTCGATAGCAAACCGGAGGAATGGGAGAAAGTCAAAGGAATCTTAGGGATTATTTCGAGTCCCATCGACGAGGTTGCGGTGTGGATGGCTGGAAAAATCCTGACAAATCACAAAAATGGGGCTTACTTCCATTACGGCGGGACGCTACGAATTCTGAAGCGGATGATCCTCTCACCTTTTTGCAAAAAGAAAGTAAGTTGAGTCCGAGACTCAGATAGGCCTTTTAAATTTTGATAATGGAATTTATTCTTCTTCTGCCTGGCGGTATTGAAGCGCTTCGGCAAGATGTTCGGACTTGATGTCCGGGTCGCCAGCGAGGTCAGCAATTGTCCTGGCGAGCTTCAACACGCGATGATAACCGCGGGCGGTCAATTTCAATTGGCGCATGGCTGCCTTCATCAGTGCTTCCCCATCCGGTTCAACCTGGCAGTAGGTGCGGATCTCTTTGGGAGTCATGTCCGCGTTCGAAGTCAGCTTTGTTCCGACAAAACGTGCCAGTTGCCTTTGCCTGGCAGCTTCGACACGCATCCTGATCTGGCTGGAAGGCTCACCAATCCGCTGGCTGCTGAGTTTCTGGTAGTCCACCCGTGGCACCTCCAGGTGGATATCAATCCGGTCCAGCAGCGGTCCGGAAATGCGTTTCTGGTAATTTGTAATGACTGACTGTGCGCAGGTACATGCCCGCAATTTGTCCCCATAATATCCGCAAGGGCAGGGGTTCATTGCCCCGATCAGCATAAAGTTAGCCGGGAATGTGAACGAGCCATTGGCGCGGCTGATGGTCACGATTTTGTCTTCAATCGGCTGGCGCAGCACTTCGAGGCTGCGCTGACCAAATTCGGGCAGCTCGTCAAGGAAAAGCACTCCCCGATGTGCCAGCGAAATCTCGCCCGGGTGCGGAATGTTGCCTCCGCCAACCAGCCCCGCATGGCTGATGGTGTGGTGCGGCGCACGGAAGGGACGGATTTGAATAAGCGGCGTGCCAGTCGGCAGCATATCGCAAATGGAATAGATTCCAGTCACTTCGAGTGCTTCGTCCAGGCTCAAACGCGGCAAAATCGAAGTGATAGCCCGCGCCAGTAGCGTCTTGCCCGCCCCGGGAGGGCCAGACATAAGTACGTTATGTCCACCCGCGGCGGCTACTTCGAGTGCGCGTTTGATGTGTTCCTGCCCCTTGATTTCGCTGAAATCAGTGTCCGTTTGAATTTCATCATCCGGCGTGTACTCCATTGGAGTACCTGGTTTGATGAACTCTTCGCCAACCAGGTGATCGACGAGTTCACGCAGTGTGTTAACCGGGTAGACCTCGATATCGGGTATAAGGGTTGCTTCGGCAGCATCGCAAGCCGGCACAAACAAGCGCTTGTAACCATCTTTTCGCGCCTGTGCCGCAACCGCCAACACTCCGCGCACATGCCTCACAGATCCATCCAGCGAGAGCTCGCCAATAATCAAAGCGCCTTCGATGCTCTCAGGAGCAATCTGTTCGCCGGTGATCAAAACGCCAATAGCGATAGGCAAGTCGAAAAATGGACCTTCTTTGCGCACGGATGCCGGCGCAAGATTGACCGTCAGAGGTTGGCGTGGGTATGCCAGGTCGGCATTCTTGATGGCGGAATAAACGCGCTCACGGCTTTCCTTCACGGCTTCATCCGGCAATCCGACGATCGCCATATGCGGTCCACCCTGACCGTAATCGACTTCAATATCAATGATGACGCCTTCGAGACCGATCACCGCGCAGGAGTAGACATGAGCCAGCATGGATTAAGTTTATCATGTCACCCCGCCTTCAGTGGGTTTTACGGGCTCAATTAAATTAACTTGATGGTTGTGAAGAAAAAGAATATACAGTTTTTAAACTATTCTCCATCGCTTTAGACTACAATCACTAAGTTATGCAGAAAATAATAGCTACGAAAAAAAACGTTGGAGAGAACAAATGAAGCAAAATCGTGGAAATCGCAAGAGAGTAGGGCTTATCGCTTTATTGTTAACAGGAGTTTTGGTTATAAGCGCCTGTGTAGTTCGGGAAGCCACACCACCATCCGAAACGCCTGCTGTAGAAGAAACCCAAAGCGTATCTGAAACACCGACCATAAGTGATGTCGAAGAAACCGGAAGTTCTGGTACACCGTTTTCTTATAGTGATGGAATTGACGACTCTGGATACTGGGAGGGAATCAAAGCTCTCGATTACGTTAAATTAGCCGATTATGAGGCTCTAAAAATTCCCGCTCAAACCGCTGAAGTGCCAGATGAAGCTCTCCAAACAGAAATTGACGACCTGCTTTCTTCCTATACTTCTGATATGCAAATTACTGATCGTCCGGTTGTGGATGGTGACAATATTAATATCGACTATGTGGGTAGTGTCGATGGTGTGGAATTTGAAAATGGTAGCACCCAAGGTCAGGGAACGGATGTAACGATTGGTGTGACCGCCTATATTGACGATTTTTTGCAGCAGTTAATTGGCCATAATCCTGGCGAAACTTTCGACATCCAGGTGACCTTCCCGAACCCTTACGAAGGTAATGCGGAACTTTCTGGAAAGGAGGCAGTCTTCAACGTGACGATCAACTATATTTCAGAAACCGTCACCCCTGAGCTTACTGACGCATTTGTTGCAGAGAACCTAACTGCCTCTTATGGTTGGACCACGGTTGAAGAAATGCAGGCAAAAATAAAAGAAGACCTGAAGAAAAATGCGATTTACAATTTCATTCAGAACTACATTGTTGAAAATTCAACAGTTTCTTCAACTCCGGAATCGATAATTTCTTATCAGGAGAAATCTCTTTTAGCTTACTATCAGGACTACGCTGACATGTACGGTTTATCGTTGGACGATTTTCTAAGCAGTTTCGTGGGAATTGAATCAGCGAGCCAGCTTATAGCAACCAACGCAGAACAAAATCTTCGACAAGCCAAGTATTACCTAATTATGCAAGCAATTGCTGAAGATCTAAAAATTTCGGTTTCAACCGATGATGTTGCAGCGTATTTTGTGAAATTCATGAACACGAATGATTATTCTTCTTACGAAACTAATTTTGGCCTGCCGTATTTGAAGCAAGCTGTCATGTTTCAAACTGTGCTGGACTATATCGCC
Organism: uncultured Anaerolineaceae bacterium; assembly: GCA_964409045.1. GTDB lineage: Bacteria > Chloroflexota > Anaerolineae > Anaerolineales > Anaerolineaceae > Mesolinea. The sequence goes on from CAYPBU010000003.1 coordinate 51,432, forward strand.
GACAATGCGATTATGGAATAGAGGATAACTTTCTGATCGCACTCAAGTCAAACTTATAAAAGATGGCGCTGCTCCTCAGCTTGGGTTTTCTGTAGCCGGCAGCATAAGAATCTTTTGGCGCACGCTTGGATCTCCCATCCAATTCCCTGTCAGGTGTTGGGTGGGAGTTTTTGTTGTTTGATCCCCTCTCGTTATTTCTGAGCGTAAAATGGCGTTCGAACTAAAATACAAAGTCAGAGACTAGTTTGGTGTGTATTTTATTAAGCTAGTCACAAAAATCTTATGGGTGGAAATACAGTAGTGTCATTTTTGTGAAACGTACACCAAAATTGGTGCAAAACTGATAGAATCCCGCAAGTGTGCACGAGGCACACACCAACCCCCTGGAGGCATTATGCAAAAGAGAATCGGATCTATTCAACCGAAACCTATCTATGCTTGTTTGTTGGTTGTTTTCCTGATTATTGGGATGCTGTTGACAACTGCAAGCGCGCAGGCTATGTCCAATCGAAGGCTCGCAATTGATATTGAATCTGGTGGGATACCAGCAGTGGCGCTCATTTCCGCATCTGCTGAGACCATCGAACTCCATGCGATTCTGCCCGAGGCTGATTTTGGGGAAACCACCATTGCCGGGCAGCGTTATTTGACTCTCAGTGGGGAAGGCTACGTGACTGGTGGTCAGGTGGGGGCTCCAGCGTTGCCAGTTCTGCGGCAAATGGTTGAAGTTCCGCTGGGCGCCGAAGTAAGCCTCGAGCTGTTGGAAGTTAAGCCGACGTCTGTCAGCCTGGCGGGGCTCGGTCTGCATGGAACCATCGCGCCTAACCAGCCTTCCCAGCCAAAATGCGGCGATCCAATCCCCGCTTCATCCCCTTCTGCTGATCTCTACGGAAGCGGTTATTACCCTGCTGAGCAACTTGCCATCACGGATGATTTCATCATTCGCGGACATAGAATCGTCGTAGTCGAATTCCGACCGGTGCGCTACGATGCAGCTCTAGGCGAATTGGAAGTTAGCTCAGAAATGACTGTTCGTTTGAACTTGAGCGGCAGTGATATGGCTCGCACGGTTGTGGAGGCAGACCGTCTCAATTCTGCCGCTTTCAACCGCATGTTGCAGCCTGTAGTCTTGAATTACAACCAGGGTCGCCCTGTGGCGATCCCCAACACGGCTGAACGCATCCTGATTGTCACAGCAGATATATTTCAGGCGAATCTTGCTCCTTTCGTGACCCTCAAGCAACAACAGGGTTTTGAAGTCTCTGTAGTTAACCTGACAACGATTACCGCTAATACCACTGCCGCTATCAAGAACTACATCAAAAACCAGTACATTGGCGCAAACCCGCCCGATTATGTAATCCTGGTTGGTGATTACACATCTGGAGATCCAGTGGGATCCATCACCAATTGGCCATTCCGCACGGATAGTGGTTACCGTACAGATTTACATTTTTACACGATGGACAGTGATACCGAATATGTACCTGACATATTTGGCGCGCGCTTCCCCGTGCGTACAGTCTCGCAGCTAATCGCGATGGTAGATAAATATCTTGCTTATCAGGATCAAAGCGGCGCTGAACCTTGGATCAAGAAAGCAGAGTTTCTTGCTTCCAATGATGGAGGCTACTATGATGTAGCAGAAGGTTCTCATAACTTTGTGATTAATTCTTATACCTTACCGCATACTTATACTGGTATTTTTCCAAACAATCCTCAACCAGGTGGCGATAAGATTTATGCAATCACGTATGGTGGCGATGGCGCGGACGCAGTTGCTTCCATGAATGATGACCGTTCTTTCATTGTTTATTCAGGTCATGGCGCTTCAACCTTTTGGGATGCCCCTCGTGTTAACCAAACTGATGTTCGGAATATGACCGGCGTAGCGATTTCATATGTTGCCTGTCACGCTTGCGTCACAGCAGACTTCAATACTGCTGAATCCATTGCTGACACCTGGGTGATCGAACCAGTAAATGGTGGTCTGACTTACTTTGGAGCCAGTGATAACTCCTACTGGGATGAAGACGATATCCTAGAACGCACTATTTTTGACACCCTCTATGCCGACCCCGAATTGATCGATGTGCCTAGCGTAGGCAGCATGACCCAAGCTGGGTTACTCCAAGTTGACGCGCAGTTTTCGATGGGTGATTATTATTGGGAGGAATATCACGTTTTTGGTGACCCGAGCCTTGTCATCACGATGGGTCCCAAATATCCCGATTTTCGCGTAAATACTGAGCCTTCAAGCCTGAGAACCTGTAATGACGGCAGCTCCGACGCGACTATCAATGTGACTTCGATTAACAATTTTGTCACTCCGGTCGATCTGACGGCTTCAGCATTAACCGGCTTTACGACGACTTTCGCGACCAATCCGGTCACCCCTCCGGGCTCAACGGAGGCAACGATCGCTGGCAATGGCACCGCATCCACGGGCACACAAACACTGGTGCTCACCGGAACTTCGGGTGCACTAATCCACACTGCTGAGATCGAGCTTTCCATCTTCGCTCCGATTACCAGCAGTCCACAGCTGATTACACCTCCCCACAATTCCAAGGATATTTCACCGCGACCAACCTTCACCTGGACATCCTCTCCAAACGCGGAGACCTATCGGCTTCAGGTCGCGAGCGATGCAAGTTTCAATAACATAGTATTCGATCGGTCGGCGATTGGCGGGTCGAGTTTCACCCTCACCATGAGCCTGGCAACAGACTCGCAATATTACTGGCGCGTGTACGCGGAGAATATCTGCGGCAATGTGATCAGCGCCCAGGTGTTCACATTCCGCACCAGCCCGGGTCCGGGAGATTGCGGCGCGGGCACAGTCAAACAGGAAATCTTCTTTGATAATTTCGAAGGCGGTCTGGGCACCTGGCAGAATCCTGGCGACACACTCAAGTTTAACCTGTCGACTGTCAGGGCCTATTCGCCCGTAACCGCTGTTTTGGCAGCCGTCCCTGATGGGCTATCCGATCAACGCTTAATCTCCCCTGTGATGTCCATTCCCAATACGACCGAACCGGTTTCGCTGATATTCTGGCATCGCTGGACGTTCGACAGCTCGACTGCCTGCAATGATGGCGCGATCCTCGAAGTGAGCCAGGATGGTGGAACTACTTGGAATCAGGTTGCCAAGTCTTACCTGCTGACCAATACCTATAACGGCACGATCAAGACCGGCGAGTACAACCCGCTGGGTGGAAGGCAAGCCTGGTGCTTCGGCACGAATGAATGGGTGCGCACAGTGGTGCAACTCTCGCCTTACAAGGGTAAAAACGCCCAGTTCCGATTCCGCCTGGGCACTGGAATTGCCGGCGCAGCCGAAGGTTGGTACGTTGATGATGTGCTGCTGCAGAGTTGTGTTGTGAACGCCCAGCCATTTCAAGTCTTCTTACCGTCAGTGTTGGCTGGCAATTAGTCAATCCTTCCCACATTCATGGAGCACCTCACCCGGTGAGGTGCTCTTTTTTTTCCTGAGAAGGGGAATTGATTTGATGTACAATACTCAGGGTTAATTGACTATGGAATCGTGTGCTATGAGAAGAACAAAGACAGTTACTTTTATTTCGGTATTTATCGTGGGGAGTATGGTTCTTTCCGCTTGTGGAGGGCTCCTTCAACCTGTCGTGCCCACACAACCAGCTTTCGAGACTGCGGTGCCAACTTTGGTGCCAACCGCCACCCTTATCCCTCCTACACCCACCTCCGTGCCGCTGGCGGTTTGGATTGACCCCCGCTTGCCAGAGGAGATCTTGGAAACGCTTGGTAACATGCCAACGGTTGTGAGGGTTACCAACAAGGAAGAAGCATTACTCAGTTTCACCATCGTAGCAAAAGAGCCTGTCAGTTCCTGGGTTTATGCTCTCGCTGCGCCTTTCGCGACAGTGATGGATGACGTTTCAATGGATTCTTTGATTGGGTTCTGGCAGAGTAACTCTGATTTTCCCGCGCGTGTATTGGTTATGCCACCGGCAATTTTTGATACGCTCAAGCTTCAATTTGGCAGCCCTCGGGGAGATGTTCGCCCCTTAGCTGAAGACAACTTGTTATCTTTTTGCCAGGCGCACGAAGATGCCTGGGCGATCGTGCCATTCGAAAAGCTTGAACCAAAATGGAAAGTCATAAGCCTGAGTGGTAATTCTCCCATTCACAAAGATTTTGTAGTAGAAAACTACCCCCTCTTGGTGCAGGTAGGCTGGGACAAAGGCGTTTCGGCGGTCTCTGAAGCACAATACCAGGTTGCGAACGAAGCCATTAAGTCCATCCCGGCCACCAACCGCCAGGCTGATTTGCTTACAACCGTAGTGCTCACCGGCGTAACGGCATTGACTCGTGCTACTGCAAAAGAGATGGAGCTTTATGGTGTGCTTTCACCGGCAGTTTCCATTGGCGATCTAATGCGCGAAGCGGATATTGCGCATGTCAGCAATGAAGTGCCTTTTGCGAGCGATTGTCCTGCGCCACAGTGGCAACAGGAAGTGGACCTGGTTTTTTGCTCGGATGACAAGTACATCGACCTGATGCGCGAAATTGGCACGGATGTGGTCGAGCTCACCGGGGATCACTTCAGCGATTATGGAGCCGAAGCGATGTATCACACGCTCGAAATGTACCATGAAGAAGGCTGGGATTATTATGGTGGCGGCATTGACATCGAAGAAGCCAAACTACCCCTGAAAATCACTCACAACGGCAACAAGATTGCTTTTTTGGGCTGTAACGCCAAGGCTCCGGGCTATGCAACCGCCAGTGAGACCAACCCTGGGGCGTTGCATTGCAACCTGGATGAAATGGTGGAACAAATCAAGGCTTTGAAGGATGAAGGTTACCTCGTGATCTTTACCTTCCAACACCAGGAGATCTACCGTTGGAATCCGACTGAGGAAATGATTGCTGATTCCCGCCGCGTGGCAGAAGCGGGTGCGACGATTGTCAGCGGCAGCCAGGCGCACCAACCCCACATGCTCGAGTTCTACGGTGACAGTCTCATTCATTATGGGCTCGGTAATCTCTTCTTCGATCAGCTTGGCTGGTTCGATGATACCGACAAGGCGTTTCTTGACCGCCATATTTTCTATGATGGCAAATACCTTGGGGTTGAGTTGATCACTGTCCAGTTCTTCAACTGGTCCACGCCAACATTAATGACTCCCGAAGCGCGAGCGGCGATGCTTGAAAGGCTCTTTGCTGAAAGTGGTCTTTCACGATAATTTTCTTCGCTGTGATTCCAGCAGTAGAAAGTGGAAATTAGGGATTTCCCCTTTATAAACGCCAGATCAATCAGCCTTGATTTTCTCTGGCTTGGATTGTCTGCGAAATGCGATCGTATCGCTGTTCTCAAATGCTGAGGAGTTGTAAGCGAAAGGTTCCCATCCATCCTGGAGGGCGTAGTAAATGATTTCCCTGCTCGGGTTTTCAGCCTGGGCTTGGTAGCAGGTATGCAAGTATTGCTCGTGGGTCATCTCGGCAATCTCACCTTTTCCCCAATATCGCGCTTTTCCACTGCGTTCTATCAACAAAAGTTCCCAATTTTTGGACATTGACACCTCAATCTCGAGAGAATTGTTTCGAGTAGTATAGCTTTGTCCTTAGGGCAAAAGTTGGGGTGTCGAATGATTTGAGCAGTTAAAGAAAAACTTCGCAATAAGCGAAGTTTTTTGGTGCCCCTACCGGGATTCGAACCCGGGTTTTAGCCTTGAAAGGGCTGCGTCCTAACCACTAGACAATAGGGGCATCGAGTTAGGTATTCTACATGAGTTTTTCTGACCGGTCAAGGTCTAATTTTCGATTAACAATAACCAAACCTATCGATCAGATAAATAGGCACGAAAGGCGGGAGTCAGAATTGACCAATGGTTGGAATATTGTTTGCGAGTAAAATTGGTGGAAGTTGATAGCGCAACCGTAACAACTTCCAGGATCAAGCCTGAATTGCCCCCAAAAAAGTTTGACACAGGCGAAACTATGCTTTATAATAATCGGTCGTTGCCCCAGATAACTTTGGCTGGGGTTCATTATGTAAGCCAACTTTCCCGTCCCTGCGCGGTCACACGCTCAGCAAGCGGTAAAGTAAAGATTGGAGAGAATATGAAGTATGCAATTATCGAAGCGGGCGGTAAGCAATACCGCGCCGAAGAAGGTAAGACTCTAACAGTCGACCTTCTGACCGCAAATGTCGGCGACGCAGTCACCCTTGACAAAGTTATCATGCTCGTGGATGGCGATTCTGTGACCGTTGGTACCCCTTACATCAAAGGTGCCAGCCTGGACACAACCGTCAAAGAGCACTTTAAGGGCAAGAAGATCCTGATCTTCAAGTACAAGCCAAAGATCGATTACCGCCGCAAGGCTGGTCATCGCCAACAGTACACCAGATTACTGGTTCAATCAATCGTGATGGAGTAGAGAAATGGCCCATAAAAAAGGTGGCGGGTCATCCCGCAATGGTCGTGACAGCCAGGGGCAGCGCCTCGGTATAAAAAAATTCGGCGGAGAACATGTCATCAGCGGCAATATCCTCGTTCGTCAGCACGGCACCAAGGTGCATCCGGGCTGGAACGTCGGTCAGGGTCGTGATTACACACTCTTTGCGACAATAGAAGGCTACGTAAAATACGAAACTCTCGCCGGCGGACGCAAGCGCGTTCATGTAATGGCTCAGAGTGAGGAGCCTGGGAAAGGCAGCAACTAAGCATGAAAACTAAGATTCAACCCAAATACTATCCTAATGCCAAGGTCTCTTGTGCCTCTTGCGGTGCTGAATGGACCACTGGTTCAACCGTGCCGGAAATTCGCACTGAAGTTTGCTCGAACTGCCATCCTTTCTACACCGGTCAGCAGGCACGCATCCTCGACCGCGAAGGTCAGGTGGATCGCTTCTACAAACGTCTCCAGGTTCGCCAGGACTATGTTGCCGATCAGAAGAACGCATCTCAGGCTAAAACCTCTCCAAGCCGCTTGATCTCCGAGCTTACCCTCGGCGCCAAGGCTGTTGCCGCACTCAACCGCGCCGAAATCGTGACTGTTGGTGACGTGCTTGCCAAACTCGAGGGCGGTGAGAAAGCCCTGCTCGATATTGAAGGTTTCGGTCGTAAATCTTTGATCGACCTCAAGAAATCTCTGCGCCAACTGGGGTACCAACTCCCGGCTGCAGCCCAGGAAATCGAGATCTAAAACAGGTCTTCAATACAAGAAATCAGGCAGGTTGCGAAACCTGCCTTTTTTTATTCTTCGCGTTGCCAGTCGACCATAAAAGCTTTATACTTTTCTGCATTATTGTTATCTGAACCAGGAGGCTTAATGTCACAACCAGCTGGAGTTGTTGAAGTAATAACCGGATCCATGTTCTGTGGAAAAACCGAGGAGCTCATTCGCCGCCTCAGGCGTGCGAGTATTGCCAAACAGAAGGTGCAGGTATTCAAACCTGTTATCGATGATCGCTATGCCTTTTACAAAGTCAAATCCCACTCTGGCATGGATTACGAAGCTGTTCCCGTTGGCAGCTCGGCTGAGTTGCTTGAGAAGCTTGACCCGGAGGCAACCGTGGTCGGAGTGGATGAGGCGCAGTTCTTTGACGATGGCATCGTCAACGTGGTAAACCAACTGGCTGACCGGGGTCTGCGCGTGATTGTGACTGGTTTGGATACGGATTTTCGCGGTGAACCGTTTGGCTGCATGCCGGTCATGACCGCCAAAGCGGATAAAGTCGATAAACTGACGGCGATTTGCGTTGTTTGCGGTGAACCTGCCACGAGGACTCAGCGCCTGGTGGGGGGGAAGCCAGCAAGATATGATGAACCCATTGTAGTGGTCGGAGCTGCTGAAATGTACGAAGCCCGCTGCCGCCGTTGCCACTGTGTCCCGAGAGATTAGGTGCCTATGCCACAACCATACCAGGAATACTTGGATAAAATACTCATTCCAGAAGACCAGCTTCAGGCTCGTGTCCGTGAACTTGCGGCGGAAATCAACCGGGACTACGCCGGCAAGGAATTGTTGGTAATCTGCATCCTCCGCGGTGGAGTCATGTTCCTCACTGATCTGATCCGCCACATTGATGTACCTTTGGCAATCGAATTCATGGCAGTGTCGTCTTATGGCGCAGGCGCGCGCGCATCTCAAGGCGATGTGCGCATCACCCTCGACCTGAACACCACCATCTTTGGCAAGCATGTCATTATCGTTGAGGATATTATCGACAGTGGTCACACGCTCGCTTCGGTTATCGATTTGCTCAAAACACGCGAACCAGCTTCAATTTATATCTGCACCCTGCTCGACAAGTACGAACGCAGGGAAGTGGAAGTGCCAATTCGCTATTGCGGATTCAAGATCCAGAACGAGTTTGTGTTTGGATACGGACTCGATATGGACGAATACTATCGCAACCTGCCTTTTGTGGCGACCGTTGATTTGGACCGATATGAACCTCCAGCTGGATGATGACCTGCGTCAGCTCCTGGAGTTGGTGCGGGAGTTGGCAGCTGGCTCGCGGGTATACCTCGTTGGTGGGGCAATCCGCGATTTGCTGCTTGGGCGAGTTGTCAAAGATCTCGATTTTGTTCAACCCCATGGCTCAATCCAATTGGCGCGGGCGGTCAGCCGCCGTCTGAACGGCACAGTGTACACGCTTGACGACGTGCGCCACTCAGCAAGGGTAATCCTGCGGCAGGGCGAACAGGACGAACAAGTGCTCGACTTCACCTCCTTTATCGGGGAGAACCTGGAGCAGGATCTGGAGCAACGGGATTTCACGATCAACGCCATGGCAGTCGATTTGAATACGCCAGGGCAGTTGATTGACTCTCTGGGTGGGGAGGCGGACCTCGAAGCCAGGCAATTACGGCTTTGTGGACCGGACTCCTTGATCAATGACCCCATTCGGGTACTGCGGGGAGTGCGCCTGATAAGCAGCTACGATTTGAGGTATGGATTAGAAATAATCGATGCGATGCGCGTAGCTATAAAGAGATTGGGAGCAGTTTCTGGAGAGCGCATCCGGGATGAGTTGTTCAAGTGTTTGACGGTCGCCAGCTTTGACGTCGCGTCCCGGTTGTTGAGTGATTTTGGGGTATTGGATCAACTGCGCTTGCTTACTTTTGGGGTGGATCCGGTCGAGCCGAACTTATTGGAAGAAGATGTTGAAAAGTTAGCAACCATCACCGGAATGAAGAACGAGTCCGATGATGGGCGACTTGACACTTGGGAATCGATAGATGCTGAATTAAGTCAATTTCATGCATACCAATCCATGCTGGACGAACCTCTGCAGGGCGGGCGGAAACGCCGCCACCTGCTTGTGCTTTGTTCCATTCTCCTCCATATCCATCCCGCGTTTGACACAGATAAACCAGGCACCGCCAAGCTGCAGCCAGAAAAGTTTTCCGAACAAATCTCCCAATCTTTGTTGATCGGGCAAAAAGAAAAAGCCTACTTCAAAGCAGTTTCCGGCGGATTTAATCGACTTGCAGAGCTATCCACCCGAGAACCCGCAAAACTGGATTACTACCGTTTTTTCCGTGATTTTGGCGCTTACGGGATGGATAGCACGCTTCTCGCTCTCGTTGAGACTGAAACTCCAGCTCCGCTGCAACATTTTTCCCCTCAAATTTGTCGGAAAATTATCCAAACCTGGTTTGTTGAACAGGAACAGACGGTTGATCCACCCCGGCTTGTGGATGGCAACCTCCTGCAGAGTGAACTTGAGATCAGTCCTGGGTCGCAGATTGGCACCCTGCTCGAAGCGATCCGTGAGCAGCAGGTTTTGGGAAACATAAGCTCGACTGAAGAAGCAATCGCGTTCGCGCGTGAAAACCTTGAGAGAAAGGCATAACATGTTTGCGCATCTGAAGGATCTTGAAATGTTCTACGAAACGCGCGGTACCGGAAAGCCAGTTTTTCTGTTGCATGGACTGGCATTGGACCACAGCATCTGGCTGGAGATGGCAGACCTCTTTGCTGACCAGGCTCAGTTCATCATCCCCGACCTGCGCGGGCATGGTTGCACGCCCTTGGGGAACGCGGATGGTACGCTTGAGCAGTTTGCCGAAGACGTGCTCCAATTGGCAGACCAACTTGGTCACGAACAATTTATCCTGGCAGGTCACTCGATGGGTGGCTACATTGCTTTGGCGCTTGCGGAAAAGCGACCGGAACGCCTGGCAGGACTGGTGATGGTCACCAGCAATGCCCGTGCAGATAGCCCTGAAAAGCGCGAAAGCCGTCTGCAAGATGCCAGCCGCGCGGTGGCCGAAGGTACCCGGACTATGGCAAGCACGCTGATCCAGCGCATGATGCCGGATGGCGAGTTTGCTCAGCCGGACGAACACATGTGTGAGGTGGTTCTGAATTCACCTGCCGAAGGCTTTGCCAACGTCCAAACCGCGATTGCGACTCGTCCCAATCGCCTGGAAGTTGTCCAGTCCCTAACTTGCCCGGTATTGGCAATTGCTGGCGGGAAAGACCAGATATTACCCGTTGAAATTGCCCTTGAGCCAGCGGACCACGCCCAACACGGTCGGAAAGTTTGCCTGCCTGGCGTCGGTCATATGCCGATGATCGAGGTTCCCTACACTCTCGGCGCATTGCTCGTTAGCTTGTGAGGTGCCATGACTGATTTGGATTTTATTTTTAGCCGCCGAAGTATTCGCAGATTCACTTCAGAAAAGGTCAGTGACGATCAGGTAAAGCTCTTGCTTGAAGCTGCCATGGCTGCGCCAACCGCAATAAACTTGCAACCCTGGCATTTTGTCGTGGTTGATGATCCTGATAAACTGGCAGATCTTCGAAAACTCCTTCCCTTTGGAAAAATGCTAGCACCCCTCGCGATTTGTGTCTGCGGAAACCTGGGCTCAGTCAAAAAACTGGTGACAGAGCGCTTCTGGGTTCAGGATTGCAGCGCGGCAACTGAGAATTTGCTCCTGGCTGCAAACGCATTGGGCTTGGGAGCTGTTTGGTGTGGGGTGCATCCGATTAATCGGCTTGAGAGCTCCATCCGTTCTGCGCTCAACCTTCCGGAATCGGTCATCCCCTTGAACGTTGTTTTTGTAGGACACCCAGCTGAGGAAAAGCCTGCCCGGACGCAGTACAACCAGGCAAAAATCTCGCGCAATCTGTATGAAAATCGTTGGGAGCCCTCGCCGAATCAGGATTGATCAGGTTTCACCTGGAAACCAAGCCTTTCCGGCTGTGGAAGTAGCATAAGCGTGTTGTACAGGTCGATTTTTCCAACGACCTGTAAAATGAGTATGGTAAAATTTAAGATTGTGGATATACATAATAATCAAGATCGTTAGGAGGATCTATGTCTAAGAAATGGGTTTATTTATTCAATGAAGTTGATCAAGCTGAGGCTTACGCCGGCAGTTGGGATGGTGTTCGCGGTCTGCTTGGCGGCAAAGGTGCCAACCTTGCGGATATGACGCGTGCTGGTGTTCCAGTTCCCCCCGGACTGACCATCACCACCGAAGCCTGCAATGCTTTCCAGGTTTCCCGCGAATTCCCTGAGGGTGCGTGGGACCAGGTTCTCACTGCACTCAAAACCGTTGAGGAACAAGCTGGCAAGATATTCGGTGATGCCGAAAATCCTTTGCTGGTTTCCTGCCGTTCAGGCGCTAAGTTCTCCATGCCTGGCATGATGGATACCGTCCTAAACATCGGTTTGAACGATGAAGTCGCAAAAGGCTTGGTCGTCAAGAGTGGTGACGAACGTTTCGTCAACGATTCTTACCGCCGGCTCGTTCACATGCTCGGCACGGTTGTGATGGGCATCGATGACGAACATTTTGAGGAGCCTCTGAAAGCTTACAAAGCTGAGAAAGGCTACAAGAGCGACACCGAAATGAACGCTGCAGATTGGGCGGCCATCACTGAAGCCTACAAGAAGGTTGTTCACGAACAAATGGGCTTTGAGTTCCCCCAGGATCCCTACAAACAGCTCGAACTGGCTGCCAAAGCCGTGTTTGACTCCTGGAATGCGAAACGCGCCATCGACTATCGCCGCCGCGAGAATATTCCTGATGATCTTGGCACTGCTGTCAACATTCAGACCATGGTCTTCGGCAACATGGGCGGCGACTCCGGTACTGGCGTTGCCTTCACTCGCGATCCTCAAACCGGTGAAAATGTCATGTTTGGCGATTACCTGATGAATGCCCAGGGCGAAGACGTTGTGGCTGGCATTCGCAATACCTCCAAGATTTCGGGCATGAAAGACGAATTGCCTGAGGTTTACCAGCAATTCCACGACATCACCGAACGTCTTGAGCAGCATTACAAGGATCTGCAGGATGTTGAGTTCACCATCGAACACGGCAAGCTCTGGATGCTCCAAACCCGAAACGGCAAGCGTTCTGCTAAAGCCGCCATCAAGGTTGCGCATGATATGGTTCAGGAAGGTCTTATCGACAAGAAGACCGCACTTACCCGGGTTACCACTGAGCAAATTGACCAAATGCTGCATCCCCAGTTCTCTCGCACTGATTTGGAAAAAGCTCGCGGTGAGGGACGTTATTACGCCAAGGGCGTGAACGCTTCTCCGGGCGCCGCTGTTGGACGGATCTATTTCGATGCAGACCTTGTTGAAAAAATGCACAATGTGGAAAAACAAGATGTCATCATGGTTCGCCCGTTTACCAAGCCAGACGATGTGCACGGTATGCTCGCAGCCAAGGGTATCCTCACCAGTGAAGGTGGTGCCACCTCGCACGCCGCTGTGGTTGCCCGTCAGTTTGGTGTGCCTTGCGTAGTTGGTGCTGCCGACATCGCGATCGACATGAACAAGCGCCAGATGACCTGCCGTGGTATTACCGTCAAAGAAGGTGAATGGATCTCTCTTGATGGAACCACTGGTGAAGTCTTCGTTGGTCAGCTTGGTCTCACCACCCCCGATCTCTCAGAGCAGAAAGAACTCATGACCTTACTCGGTTGGGCTGATGAAGTTTCCCGCCTCCAGGTCTGGGCAAACGCGGATTATCCCAAGGATGCCAAACGCGCTCGATCCTACGGAGCCAAGGGTATCGGTCTCTGCCGTACTGAGCACATGTTCTTCGAAGTGACCCGTCTTCCTGATGTACAGAAGATGATCATGAACTCCGAAGCCACACAGAAAATGTTGAACAATCTCGAACAGCTTGAGAGGGCTTATGCCGCTGGTCGTCTTGAAGGGCGCTCCCTCAACGAGAAAGACAAAGCTGCCCTGAAGGCTGAGATTGATGCACAAAAATACCAAATCGAAAACTCCGCTGAATCGAAGGCTTACTTTGGCGCGCTCGAAAAGATCCTGCCACTCCAGCGCAGCGACTTCTACGGACTCTTTGAGGCGATGACCGGTTTGCCGGTGATCATCCGCCTGATCGATCCTCCTCTGCACGAGTTCCTGCCAAGCATGGAAGACCTCCTGACCGAAGTTGCCACCTTGAAAGCCAAGGGCATCACCGAAGGTCTGGCTGAAAAACAGCACATGCTCGACGTGGTCCTGGGACTGCACGAAAGCAACCCGATGATGGGCTTGCGCGGCATTCGCCTGGGCATCGTGTACCCTGACATCATGAAGATGCAGGTTCGCGCCATCTTTGAAGCTGCTTGCGATGCAAGGTTGAATGGTTTCGATCCTCACCCCGAGGTAATGATCCCGCTGACCGGTCACGTGAACGAGCTCAAGGAAGTCCAGCCGACCCTGGTTAGAATCGCCAAGGAAGTCATGGCTGAGAAGGGCGTTGAAGTTGCCTATAAATTCGGAACCATGATCGAAATTCCACGCGCTGCTGTAACTGCCAGTGAGATCGCGGAGTATGCCGAGTTCTTCTCCTTCGGCACAAACGATCTGACTCAGATGACCTTCGGCTACAGCCGCGACGACGCGGAACGCACCTTCCTGGGTGTGTATGTCGAAAAGGGTATCCTCGAAAAGAATC
>CAYPBU010000004.1:0-32818 GCA_964409045.1 uncultured Anaerolineaceae bacterium
AATTTGTTGAGATCAAGAGCCGCACCTGGAGCCGCCAGGACGCGGACCAGAAAACTGCTCTCATCCATGAACTTGCCGCCTATCTTGGGCTGGATGAGACCAAAATCAACACGCTGGATTATCTGCAAATCGTCGAGAACAGACTTGGGAGTTAGAGGTCGGCATGGAAAAGATTAATGTTTTGTTTGCTTCAGCAGAAGTCGCGCCTTTCGCAAAAGTAGGCGGATTAGGGGACGTTGCCGGCGCTCTCCCTCCAGCCTTGCGAGACCTGGCTGGCGGGGCATTGGACATTCGCATCATCATGCCATTCCATGCTGCGGTGAAGAAAGTAAATCCTCCTCATCGTCTAATCGGAAACTTTGTTTTCGAGGCGAACGGACGCCCAATTCCCACCGACCTTTACGTCAGCGACACCAGCGGTGTGCCGGTTTACCTGCTGGATAATGAGTTTATAAATCACGATTCACCGGTTTATCACATCGACTGGACCCTTGATGGTCTGAAGTATGTCACCTTCTCCCTGGCTGTACTTGAAGCCGCCCGCTACCTGGATTGGAAGATTGACATCCTGCATGCCAATGACTGGCACACAGCCCTTTCAGTCTACGCCCTAAAATCGATCTACGCTAAAGATCCATTTTTCTCTGGTGTGAAGACCGTCCTTTCAGTCCACAACCTGCCATTTAATGGATGGGGCTCCCAGGAAGGCATGAATTCCCTCGGTTTCGAACCCAGCGACGATCCAGACCTGCCTGACTGGGCCAAGTTCACTCCCCTGCCGCTTGGGCTTTCCGCCGCTGATAAATTCATTGCAGTTTCCCCGAATTACGCCCAGGAAATCCTTACACCTGAATTCGGCTGTGGAATGGAAGATTACTTGCAAAAGCATGCCGACAAAGTAATGGGTATCCTTAATGGCATCGACGAATCTCAATGGGATCCTGCCACAGATAAAGCTATCTCGAGCTTCTTCTCACTGGATAACATTGAGGGCAAGTTCAAGAATAAGCTTGACCTCCAGAAAGCACTCGGTTTCGAAGTCAACCCGGATATTCCTCTTCTGACTACCGTCAGCAGGCTTGATCGCCAGAAGGGTATCCCGAGTATCCTCAAAGTTCTGCCAAACCTGATTGACCTGCCCTGGCAATTTGCCCTTCTGGGTACTGGTGATCCGGAGCTTGAACGCCAGGCGAATGAGCTTAGCGCCCAATACCCAGAAAGAATCGCCTGCATACTCAAGTATGATGACGTTATAGCTCGTATGCTATACGCAAGTGGCGATATATTCTTAATGCCAAGTCTTTATGAGCCATGTGGGCTTTCGCAGATGTTTGCAATGCGATACGGCAATTTACCGGTTGCAACCAGTACTGGCGGGTTGGCAGACTCTATTCTCGATTTTTCGGCCGACCTAAAAACAGCCACCGGTTTCCTGTACGCCGATAAAAACGAGGAAGGTCTCGAGCAAGCGCTCAAACTCGCTTTGAAGACTTATGAAGACAAAAGATCCTGGGCGATCATGCGCCGTAATGCTATGAGCGCGCACTTTTCCTGGCGGCTTTCTGCGGGCAAGTATTTGGATGTCTATCGAAAACTACTGGCCTAGCCAGTTTCTGAAAGGGTATTTTTTATGAAACCTCAACGCTCCTCTGGTATTTTGCTTCACCCTACCAGTCTCCCAAGCCCGGATGGGATCGGCGACCTGGGACCGGAAGCCTACCGTTGGATCGATTTCTTGCATGCCTCAGGCACTCAGCTATGGCAAATCCTGCCACTTGGACCGACAGGGTATGGCGATTCACCTTACCAGTGTTTTTCAGCTTTTGCAGGAAATCCATTTCTCGTCAGCCCAATCCTTCTGCTTGAGAACGGTTTATTAAAATCCTCGGATTTGCGACAACGGCCTGACTTCCCGGAAGCCTCCATTGACTTTGGTCCAGTTATCCAGTGGAAGAATCATCTTCTGGATATTGCCTACGAGAATTACCTGTCCATCAACTCAGCTGAAATTACAACGCAATTCAGGCAGTTCGAGGTAGAGAACTCAGAGTGGCTCGAAGATTTCAGCCTTTTTATGGCAATCAAGGAATCGCAGGATGGGCGACCCTGGTCAGAGTGGCCAAAAGCGCTTAAATTCCGCGAGTCTGATGCCCTGGATCAAGTACGAATCGAGTTTGCGACGTTAATCGAAAAAGTAAAATTCAGCCAATTCCTTTTCAATCAGCAATGGCAAAACCTGAAGAATTACACCCATTCAAAAGGTATTCGTATCATCGGCGACATGCCATTCGTGATCGCCTTTGACAGTGCGGATACCTGGGCCAATCCCGAACTGTTCCTGATGGATGAGTCACTAACCCCCACCATGGTTGCGGGCGTCCCGCCGGATTACTTCTCCGCTACTGGGCAGCTTTGGGGTAACCCGCTCTATAACTGGCACGTCCATGCCCAGCAAAAATACGACTGGTGGGCTCGCCGTCTTGGCGCTGTTCTATCCATGGTTGACCTCGTCAGGCTGGATCACTTCCGTGGCTTCGCGGCGGCCTGGCATGTGCCCTTCGGTTCTGAAAATGCCATCAAGGGCGAGTGGATCAAAAGTCCCGGTCTTGAGCTGTTCGTCGAGCTGAAATTGCGCTTCCCGGAGTTGCCGATCATTGCGGAAGACCTGGGTGTCATCACTCCGGATGTGGAAGAACTACGTGATGGCTTTGGCTTCCCAGGAATGAAAATCCTCCAGTTTGCCTTTAGCGGCGACCCTGAGGATAACTTCCTCCCCCACCATTACCCTGTCAATTGCTTTGCCTACACTGGCTCTCACGACAACGAAACTGCCCAGGGATGGTTCGATCACGCTACACCCAAAGAGAAAAAATTCTGCTTGGATTACTTAGGAGCGAACGAGCATGACGTTCCCCACAGGATGATCAGAGAGGTTTGGCGATCTGTTGCGAACTTTGCGGTCGCGCCAATGCAGGATTTCCTCGGCTTGGGTTCTGAAGCCCGCATGAATTTGCCCGGATGTCCCTCAGGCAACTGGTCCTGGCGAATGTCAAAACGAGCACTCAGCAGCGACCTGAAAGATCAGGTATATCAGTTCAATTTTCTTTTCAGTCGTTTACCGGAAAAAGAGAAAGAAATGAACACCCTCAAGCTTCAGTCTGAAGCCAGCGCATCGGTGAAGCCGCATTAATTCACAGATTTGGGATTAAAAAAAGAGGCTGACGCGTTGGTTGTCAGCCTCTTTTAGTCTACGCTTTAGGATATTTTTCGTGAGCTGCCATCGCGGTGCCTACAATGCCTGCCAAATTTTGCAGTTTTGCAGCAACGACTGGAGCTTTGGTCGTGAAATATTTGGAGTATTTGTCAAAATCGGCGCTGATGCCACCTCCAAGGACGAATATCTCGGGGTTGAGTAGGGCTTCATAGGTGAGCAAGACGTTGTTAAAGCGGGATGTCCACTCTTTCCAGGACAATTTCTCTTTAGTTTTGACCGCTCCGGAAGCACGATGTTCGGCTTCTTTCCCTCGGATCTCAATGTGACCAAGCTCGGTATTGGGCATCAACTTGCCATTCACAAACAGTGCTGAACCGACACCTGTGCCAATCGTCAGGAACATGACCACGTCGTACAGCTTTAGAGCTGGATCCCCAAACCGCATCTCAGCCAACCCGGCTGCATCCGCATCATTTAGGACCAAAGCCGGCTGCTCGGTCTTTTCGGTGATCATGGCTTCGAGATTCTTGCCGATCCAATCCTTGTGCAGGTTGGCAGAGGTAAAGATCTGACCATGTTTCACCACACCGGGAAAACCAGCGCCAATTGGACCTTCGTAATTCAGTTCTTTCTTGATCTTGTTGATGCTTTTGACAATGACTGCTGGTTCCTGGATGGTCTTGTAGGCAATCCGAACCCGTTCGGATACCAAAAGACCGGTTTTTGTATCCACAACTGCGCCCTTTGTAGCTGATCCCCCGATATCAATTCCTAATACCTGCATTTCTCCTCCTTTATTCGCACCCGAAATTCAGATGTTCTTCATACGTTTTTGCAAAATTATGTGTCAAACTGCCGTCACATTTTGCTCGAAAAAATAGAAATTCAGTTTCCGCAGGAGCAACCGCTGCCTTTATTGCAGCCAGGCTAGGGTTCGAAATCGGTCCTGGCGGTAAGCCGGGACTACGGTAAGTATTATACGGCGAATTTATCTCCAAATTGGTATAAGTCAACGGAGTTTGCCACCAAGTGTTTCTCTGCGCGTCATACCCTAACGCATACTGCACAGTCGGGTCGGTTTCAAGGAGCATTCCAATTGCCAGGCGATTGTAGAACACAGAGGCAATGGTCGGCATCTCCTCTTCGGCAAGGGTTTCCCGCTGGATAATCGAAGCCATCGTGATGGCTTGATGCAATGTCAAGCCACTGTTTTGAAGTTCGTTCTCAAATTCGCTGGTTTCTACAATTGTCTTGAATCGCGTCAAGATTTCAGCAACAAAATCCTGAAGCGAGATATCCGGCTTCATGCTGTAATCGCCAGGAAAGAAGTACCCTTCCAGGCTCATCCACTGCGGAATTTGAAGCTGCTCTCTGTATGTATCCGGAGGTGCCGTGACAAGTGTCAGGAAATCTGTCGAATTAAAAGTTAATCCTAATCCGTCAATCATCGCTGCAATTTCTTCCAAACGCCAACCAGCATAGATGACAAACTGCTTATCGCGTCGGGTGACATCAGAGACCAGGTTTGCGACTTCGACACCATTTAAACCCATCGGAACGGTATAGTTACCGGGTTGGATATTGCGGTCCTTGCCAGAATACACGAGGTAAGTGCAGGTCAGGTTGGCTGAAGTGACCAATTTTCTTTGCTCCAAAGTCGCGCAAAGGGTTTGGATGGATTGATCCGGTTCAACGGTAACTTTTTCTTCCAACAATCCGTTACCAGGCGCAACCGCGAGTAATTTACCTTTACCCTGGAAGAGAATTAAGCTTTGTTTCAATGTAGATATGGGGCTTAGGACCTTACCAGGAAGACCAAAGGTCTCCCTGACCGTGTAATTCACGTACACCAGTCCCGCAGCCAGTAATATTGCCAGGACCAAAACAACCATCACGAAGGCAGGCTTGCGTCTCTTAATCACCCTCACCTCCAGTGATTTGTGCCTTGTGATCAAGATAACTTTGCAGGATGACTGCTGCAACGCGATCATCAAGTGCTTTCATGCGTGAACTACGGCTTTTTCCCAATTGCAGGCTGGTTTGCGTCACATCGTGGGTGGAAAAAGATTCATCCCAGGTAGTCACGGGCACACTCACAACCAAAGTCAACTCCTTCACAAATCGCAGCACCGAGCGTGCTCTGGGACCCTCGCCCCCATCGGAGTCGTAAGGAACACCGACAACAATTAATTCGCAACCCTGTTGCTCACAAACGCGCCGGATTTCATCCGCATCTTGCTGCCTGGAAACGTGCATAAAGATGGAGAGTGGTCTGGCAAAATTGCCAGTATCATCACTGACCGCAATGCCGATGCGTACATTCCCGTGGTCTATTCCGAGGATTTTCAAGTGATAGGTCCAATTCTTGCCAAGTTGTCACAATAATTATACAATGGTTTATCCTAAGAGAAATGGGGCTGCTATGACAGATATACAAACTAAGATCACGAAAGTCGTTCTTTATCCTTCCACTGCCCGAGTGACCAGGGTTGCCGAATTTGAAATACCTGAAGGTGATAATGAAGTTCAACTCCAGGCAATTCCGAGTTCGATAGACCCAAGCTCAGTCAGCGTTGGTCTGAAAGCCACTTCGCAGGCGGTTATCCTCAGAGATGTGATGGTCGACCAGGTTGTGACCGCGGTAGCAAACCGGGCGGATTTAGCCAAGCTCGAGGCTGAGATCAGAGTTCTTAACGAGGAGATCCAATCGGCAAAACAACGATTTTCCGGCGTTGCTGCGAAGATCAGCCACATTGATGGATTACTCTCAGAAACCCGCAATATTGTGTACGCTCTAACCCAGGAAAAGCTTTCCATCGAGGAGCATTTCAATCAGGTGGAAGTAATCAATTCCCAGCGGGAGATCTACATCCAGGAACAATCCGGTTTTCGCGTTGCACTTCAAAAACTTGACGATGAGCTCAAGGAAAAAACGCTGCTCTACCAAAGTCTCAGCAACCTGGGAAGTCACGATAACAGCCTAATCAGGCTCCGGATCGAGACGGAAGAAGCAGTCCGTATCCAGCTTGAACTGAGTCACCTTCAATATTCCTGCGGTTGGAGCCCCGTTTACCGTGCCTCAATGGATGGTTCCCAGCTAAAACTGGCATATGAAGCAGAAGTTAACCAAAAAACTGGCGAAAACTGGCAGGAAGTGGAGATGAGCCTTTCTACGTCCCAGCCGATGGGTTTCAGAGATCTGCCAGAATTGAGCCCGTGGTATCTCAAGAGATACACACCTCCAAGAGAGGTAATCCATGCCAATCAAATGATCATGTCCTCTGCTCCCCGACCTATGTCGAAATCGAGGCAGGCATCAGATGCTGATTTTGAAGAGCTGAGAGATGCCCCATTTGCAGAAGTCAACGATCAGGGAGTCAGCATGCACTTCGAACTTCCGCATGCGGTTTCCATACCGAGCAAGGACTCATCCACCAGGGTAAATATTGTGACCCTGAGCCTGCCCACTGAGGTCGATCTGCTTATCGTTCCCAAAATCACCGCCGAGGCTTTCCGCCGGGTAAAACTTACCAATGACTCAAAGTTCACCCTGATGCCTGGCAGGGTTGCGCTCTTTTTCGACGGTGAATACCTTGGGGAGAGCTATTTCGATCTCATCCCAGCGGGCGGCAAGAAGGAGATCAGCTTCGGTGCAGACCAGCGTATTGTCGTTGAACGCGAAATCCTTCAACAAGAAGTTAGTAAAAAGATCCTGCAGGATCGTAACACCCGCGTTTACAAATACCAGATAAAAATCACCAATCCTTCGAATGAAACCTTAAAAGCGGAAATTCAGGAAAATATTCCGGTATCCCGGGAGGACGACATCAAGGTCAGGCTTGATGTCGTTGAGCCAAAACCCACCAAGATCGATGAGCTCAACCGGATGACCTGGAATCTGTCCCTGTCACCTCACTCAACAACCCAGCTAAGATATGAATTTAGTGTTGAAGCTCCAAGGGATGTTCCAATAACCGGATTACCCACCGATTAAAACCAAAGGCAGCGGCTCAAACCGCTGCCTTTTAAGTTGTTACTCAGATCAACCTTTGAGGTGCACTCTCAGGGCGTTGCGATCCTTTTGTACGAGAGCCTGTAGGTCGCCCAGAGCTTGCGCCCTTTGCAGCGTGCCAAAGGTCATACCCTCACCAGGTATCTCGAAATCGATATCCGCGTCCTTGGTGAAATGGATAAACAGCCCGCCTGCCTGACCGCCTTTGTGCAGCTGTCCGGTGGAGTGCAGGAAGCGTGGTCCAAAACCGAGTGTGGTTGCCTTATTGACGGTGTTCAGGATCTTTCCGCGCAAAGCCTGCAGAAATTCGAAGTTTTCGTCAAGGCGAGGAACAAATCCGCTCAACACAACATATCCATTTTCAGGAATTGATTTGGCATATGCGAGGAGTAGTGCTTCAAGATTGGTTTCTTGCAATGCCACATCGTGCTTGGAGCCATATACTATCGCTTCTTGATTTTCCCAGATTGGCTCGCCGTCTTCCAGTTTCCCATTTTCCTGGTAGGCATTGATCACGCCCTTTGCGATTGTTTTGCTAAGCTGAACATTGGGTTGATCAAAGGCGTTCACCTGCAGCACCGCGCAAGCAATCACAGTGGCATATTCCCAACGATAGAATTCCTTCGCAAGCGCATAAGGCTCAGGAACGGATATCGTCAAAACGATATGTCCACGCTGTTTCAACGCAGCTGCCAATCCAGATTTACTACCGTCGGTCTTGAAGTAAAGGAAAATCCTATCTTCAGGATAATTCTGCCCCAGTAGAACAGGTTCATTTTCGATCGGTAAAATACCCACACCCTCTTTGCCACTGCTTTCGGCAATTAATTGCTCCAGCCACGGCACCAGGCTACCAGTAGAGCCTTCTGCTATGAAGGTCAACTTGTCTTTTCCGTGCTTTGCTGCTTCTCCCAGTACCAATCCCAGCATCAGGTTGGGATTGGCCGGATAAGGCACGTTTTTGCGGCTCTGAAGGTCAGAGGCATTGCCTTGTCCAAGCATTTTCTGCAAATCAATGCCCATCAAAGCTGCCGGCACCAGTCCAAAGTGTGTGAAGACTGAATAACGACCACCCACATCCGGGCGGGCATTAAACACCTTACGGAATCCTTTCCTGTACGCCAGGTCCTGCAAGGACGTGTTGGGGTCGGTGATTGCCACAAAATGTTTGCCGACATTTTCCAGGTCAACCTTTTCCTGTTCAGCCCAAAAATATTTAAAAGCAGACATGGTTTCGCTGGTGCCACCGCTCTTGCTCGAGACGATAAACAGTGTTTTCTTCAGATCCACACCCTTCAGCCGGAACGCAATCTCATCGGGACTGGTGGTATCGATAATTTGGAGTTTCAAACCCTTTCCGCTTACAGGAGCAATTGCCTGGCTCATCACTTCCGGAGCAAGGGAAGAACCACCCATGCCAAGCACGAAAGCAAACTCGTAACCTTCGGAGAGGACTTTGTCCTTGAAAGCCGTCAGTTCTTCGGTGATGGCGAATTGCTGCCCTGGCAAGCTAAGCCAACCGAGCCGTTCACGAATCTCATCATGACCCGAAGTATCTTTCGTCCAAAATGTTGGTTCGTGGTCAAACAAACTGCCCACGTAGATTTCATCTGCGGCTTTTCTGACTGCCGCATGAACTGCCTCACCAAGATCAGCAAGCTCAGACTTGAAGTAGGCGCGCTTGGATTCAATGGTTTCAAGCAAAGACACGTAAGCTTGCATAAATTGCTCAACGCCTTTGTCCTCGAGTTCCTGGGCGATGTGGATAAAGTCAAATCCCAGGTCTGGCAGCAGGTTAAAGTTTTCGGTTGCCCGCTGCAAATCTTGTTCAATGCGCACATCCGGGTGTCCATGATCGAGAAACGCGCTTAATGTCGCTGGTGGGATCGTGTTGACGCTGTCAGGAGCCACTAACTCGTCCACATAGAGCGTGTCAGAATAAGCTTTATTCTTGGTGCCGGTTGAAGCCCAAAGTGGTCTTTGCACCCTGGCTCCGTTTTGTTTGAGAATATCAAAGCGTTCAGATCCGAAGAACTTCAGGAATTCCTGATAAGCAAGACGGGCATTGTCAACAGCAATCATGCCGGTTAATGTAGTCACCAGGGCTGTTGCCTGAGGATTTGCGCTCAGGTATTCTTCCAGGCGGCTATCTACGAGGGTATCAATCCTGGAAACGAAGAAAGAAGCCACACTGGCTACACGATCGATAGGAAGATTATTCGACAAACGCTTCTCAAGACCCGCCAGGTAGGCTTCCATGACTTCAAGATACCTGGGGATGGAAAAAATCAAGGTCGCGTTGACGTTAATCCCCTCACTGATCAATGCCTCGATCACAGGCAAGCCTGCTTTTGTGGCAGGCACCTTGATCATTACATTCTTGCGGTTCATTTGTGCCCATAAGGCTCTGCCATCTTCGATAGATTTTTCAGTATCATGAGCGAGCAGCGGGTTTATTTCAACGCTTACCATCCCGTCAATGCCGTCAGTCGCTTCATAGACGGGCATAAAGAGGTCTGCTGCTGCCTGGATGTCTTCACGTACCAGTTCAAGATAGATTTGGTCTTTGGTCAAACCTGACCAAGCCATCGATTGGAGCGTGTCGTCATATGCCGCACTCGTGCCAATCGATTTTTCGAAGATGCTTGGATTGGAGGTTACGCCATAGACCTCGCCATCTCTGATCATACGTGCCATCTCGCCATCGATCAACATACCCCGTTCGATGTTGTCGTACCAGGCTGATTGCCCGGCTTGTTTTAAAGCTTCAGATCGGTTCATTCCATCACTCCTGCAGTCTAAAAAAGCTTGCGTGCCGTTTTCACGACATTTTCGACCGTGAAACCAAATTTTTCAAGCACAATCTCACCGGGTCCACATTTCCCAAACTCATCAATGCCGATAGCTAAACCCTCGGAACCTACATACTTTTGCCAGCCGGTGGTCACACCTGCTTCGATGGAAATGCGCCTCTTTACTTCGGAAGGCAACACAGAATTCTGGTATTTCTTTGATTGCTTTTCAAACAACTCCCAGCTTGGGAAGGAAACAACACGAACCTTTCGTCCTTGCTTCTCGAGTTTCTTTCCGGCTTCGTATGCCAGGCTTAACTCAGAGCCGGTTGCCATCAAGATGATGTCGGGTATGCCATGTTCTGTTTCATAGAGGATGTATGCACCTTTGGCTGTAGTCTTTGCTGGATTGCAGACTGTGCGATCAAAAGTAGGCATGTTTTGCCTCGACAATATCAGAGCTACTGGTCTGTCGCGATGTTCAATCGCAAATTTCCAGGACTCAGTAACCTCATTGGCATCCCCAGGGCGCAGCACGACCAATTCAGGGATAATGCGCAGGCTCATCACATGCTCAATGGGTTGATGTGTGGGTCCATCTTCCCCCACAGCGATAGAGTCGTGGGTCAGAACCCAAACCACACCCATTTTCGAAAGTGAAGCTACGCGCAGTGACCCACGGGCATAATCTGAGAAAACGAGGAAGGTTGCCACATACGGAATAATTCCGCCATGGACGAGCAAACCATTCCCAATCGCGCCCATCGCGATTTCTCTAACCCCAAAATGAACGTTTCGCCCTTCAGGAGTTTCCGGGCTGAAAGCCGCAACCTTGTCCATCCAGGTCTTGACAGAGGATGCTAAGTCCGCTGAGCCTCCAAAAAGCTCGGGTAGGACTGCACTGATAGCGTTGATGACCTTTCCGGAGGCTTCGCGCGAGGCTAAACCCTTTTCACTTGCGGGGAAAACGGGCAAACTCTTCTCCCAGCCTTTGGGCAGCTTGCCGTCCAGCCTGCGTTCATACTCAGCCGCGAGTTGCGGAAAAGCCGTCTTGTAACTCTCAAACGCCTTCAGCCATTTAGCCACAGACTTCTTGCCTGCATCCAGCCTAGATCGGAAGTGTTCAAGTATTTCTTCAGGGACGTAAAACATTGGTTCAACTGGCCAACCGACGTTCTCTTTTGCCTTGGCTAACTCTTCCTTGCCAGCCGGCGATCCATGGATCCCGGATGTATTGGCTTTGGTTGGCAGTCCATATCCGATGATTGTGCGGCAAAGAATTAGCGAAGGGCGAGGGTCTTTCTTGGCTTCAGCGACGGCAGCATCGATGGCATCCACATCGTTTCCATCTGCAACTCTTTGAACGTGCCAGCCATAAGCCTCAAAGCGTTTGGCAACATCCTCGGTAAAGGTCAATTTTGTAGAGCCTTCGATGGTGATTTGGTTATCGTCATAAAGGTAGATCAGCTTTCCCAACTTGAGATGCCCAGCCAGAGAGGCAGCTTCAGAGCTGATACCCTCCATCAGGTCTCCATCAGTCACGATGCCAAAGACATGGTGATCCACAATTTCGTGGCCTGGTTTGTTGAAAACCGCTGCCAGGTGCCGCTCGGCAATCGCCATTCCAACCCCAGTCGCAAAACCCTGCCCAAGCGGACCGGTTGTCGTCTCCACGCCCGGAGTGTGCCCCCATTCAGGATGACCAGGAGTGATCGAGCCCCACTGGCGGAATTGTTTGAGGTCTTCCAGCGAAACGTCATAACCCGTCAGATGAAGCATGCTGTAAAGCAACATGGATCCATGCCCCCCTGAGAGCACAAAACGGTCACGATTTGACCAGGTGGGATCTGCAGGATTAAACGTCATATGACGCATAAAGAGCGTGTAAGCTAGTGCGGCTGTACCCATCGGTAGACCGGTATGGCCAGAATTCGCTTTCTGGACACCGTCAGCTGAAAGGAACCGGATGGTATTTAATGCCTTTTCCATATTGATTTTTGTCATGTTCGACCTCCAACGTAATTTTTATGATGGGATGATAAAATTCTACCATTGAATTTTTTATGGCAGTCTCAAAATTGGTGGATTAGTTAAGCCAGATTAACTATCTGAGAAAGATGAGCCGAACATGGACCTTAAAGGTAAGAATGCTTTAGTCACTGGCAGCGGTATTCGTCTCGGGCGTGCCATCGCCCTTGCGCTCGGAAATGAAGGATGTAACCTCGCGCTTCACTACAACACTTCAGCTGATTCCGTCCTGCAAGTGCAAACTGAACTGGAAAAAATGGGCAGGAAGGCTCGCGTTTTCCAGCAGGATTTGCAGGATACCGCACACGTACAAGACTTGATGACAAGCGTGTGCAAGGAATTTGGTCACATCGACATATTAATTAATAACGCTGGCATTTACCCTCCTGGTCTCGGAAAAGCTGCTACTGCTGAAAAAATCAACCGGGTTTTTAATGTCAATCTGTTTTCACCGTGGCTGCTTATTTCCGCATTTGCCAATCAGCTTCCACCCAGGATGCAGGGAAAAGTAATCAATATCAGCGATGCAAAAATATTTAGAAGTGGAACCGACCATTTCAGTTATCGGGTCACAAAAACCGCAATCAACACCATAACTACCATGTTCGCCCTCGAGCTGGCACCAAACATCACCGTCAACGCTATCGCGCCAGGTACTATGTTACCTCTGCAAGGGTATGAACATGTCGACTTACAGGCGGTCGCAGACCGTCAGATTCCGCTAAGGCGGATTGGAAGCCCGGAGATCATCGCCCAAAATGTGTTGCACATTTTAGGTCAGGATTTTATGACCGGGCATGTCATCCGCGTGGATGGCGGCGAGTTCCTTTAGAGGAGCATGCATGGATAAAATTATCATTACCGACTTACGAGCCATAGGAATCATCGGGGTGAAGTCTCCCGAACGGGATCAACCACAGACGCTGCTGCTAAATATCATTCTTTATAAGGATTTGAAAAAAGCTGGACTGACAGACAAGATTGAAAACACAGTCAGTTATTCTGCGGTCGCCAAGTCAGTTTCTGCACGCGTTGCGGAGACACAGTTCCACACGCTTGAAGCACTTGGTGAGGATCTTGCCTACTTATTACTTTCCAGATATGGTGTTGAAGCGGTTTCCATCCGCATTGAAAAACCGGAATTTGTTGCCAACACATCACGTGTGGGAGTGGAAATCTTCCGCGAAGCAGAGACAGACGAAGATTAATTCGAGATCCGGTTCAGGAACTCCATCCTGGTTTCCAAGCGCTTTCTGAACCCGCCCAGCATCGCTGAAGTGGTCATTTTGGCTTGTTCTTTCTTGATCCCGCGCATCATCATGCACAAATGCTGCCCCTCAATTACCACGCCCACACCCCACGGGTTGATGACTTCCTGGATAAACTCAGCAATCTGCTGGGTCATTCTCTCCTGAACTTGCAATCTATGCGCGTACATGTCTACAATTCGGGGTATTTTTGATAATCCAATAACTTTCCCTTTGGGTATGTAAGCAACATGGGCTCTGCCAAAAAATGGCAGCATATGATGTTCACACAGGCTGTAGAATTCTATGTCTTTCACGATCACCATTTCATCGTAATCGACCGTGAACAACGCTCCATTGATGAGTTGAACCGGGTCAACCTTATAGCCCCCCAGAATCTCTTCATAAGAACGCGCCACGCGTTCCGGCGTCCGAATCAAGCCTTCTCTATTAGGATCTTCCCCAATGGCTTTCAGGATATCAGCCACTGACTTGGATATGGCTGGCAAATCGTAACCGGTTTCTGCGTTGTGGTTTGAATTCAGAACAATATCATCGTCTTCATACGTCATGTTTGCGTTCTCCTAAACCTATTTTAACGCACATGCAGCCTCTCATGAGGCTGCATGTTAAGTCATTCAATTGGATTTCCTATCCAATCACTGGATCAATCAGACCGTAGGTTCCATCACGGCGTCGATACAGCACATTGATCTTTGAAGTCTTGGCATTGTAGAAAACAAAGAAGTCTTCATGCCCAAGTAATTGCAGTTGTTCGAGAGCTTCCTGCTCGTCCATGGGAGTCAGAGTAAAAGTCTTCCTTCGAACGATCACAGGTGTTGCTTCTTCTTCGTCGATTTCTTCTGCTGGGGTCACCTCAACAGGTTCTGCAGACTCAGCGCCACGTTTGCGCCAATGTTTTCCCTTAAATCGCTCGATTTGTCTCGTCATCTTGTCCACAGTCGCATCAATCGCGGCATAAATGCTGTCCGCTCTCTCTTCCGAGCGAAGGATAAAGCCCTTCCCGCGGATGGTAACCTGGGCGATAAAGCGATCAGAAGCATTGCGCGCAGTCTTGGCGTAGCCTAAATCCACTCGGCATTCACCAATTTCGCTGAGGAACTTATCCAGCTTTCCGACTTTTTTGGTTGCGTAATCCTTGATTCGGTCGGTCAAATCAAGGTCTTTTGTGTAAATATCCATATGTAGAGCCATGGGAACCTCCTGGATGATTTTATGGAATTATACATGATTAGATATCGAAACGTACAAGTCAATTAATGTTAAAATCCGACTTCCCTACTGTAACAGCATATACAAGATCTGATTTTGCATCCCTTAGAGCTTGCGAAGCAGACTCCAACGTCGCCCCGGTTGTATAGACATCATCGATCAACAAGATCTTTTTACCTTTCACCAACACGGGATTTGCTTCAAATACTCCGCGTACATTCTCCCTTCGAGATAGGACATCCAGGTCCACCTGTGAAGCGTTTTCCTTTATTCGTAGCAGGGCGTTGGTCGAAAGCGGTTTTTTCAGCGCTTCTGCCACGGGCGAAGCCAATCGCTCCGCCTGGTTGTAACCGCGCTGATCTAGTTTATGCTTTGAAAGTGGGACTGGAACGACAAGGTCTATTTCCCAGTTTTCCGTCTGGATTACTTTAAGCAAGTATCCAGCTAAAACCCTCGCTACGCCAACATCATTTTGGTACTTAAGATGGTGAACAGCTTCCCTGATCACACCCCCATAGAAAGCAAAGGCTCGGTACTGATTGTAGGCTGGCTTTCGATTCCCGCAGTTCGGGCAATGTCCAGTCGTGCTGACATAGGCATTGCAATACGGGCACACATTTGCAGGAACGCGTTTGATGGTCGCGTAACATTCCGGGCAGATTATTTCGCCCTCATTACCGCAACCGAGGCAATGTGGAGGAAAAACCCAATCAATGGCGTTCCACATCCAACCTGGCAATTGCTTTTTCATGACACAAAGATATCAGGAAGCGAAGGTATTTTGGTAGAAAAGTTGGATTGCTGGCCAAAAAATCGAAAGCAATGTAAAAAGGATCATCAGAATTAGCACGATGATCAAAAAGTATTCCAAAGGACCTGGGCGGTTTCCCTGTCCTGAAGCCATACAACCCTCCTATAGAATCGATTTTTTCCATTATAATGTTTTTATAAATCTGTGAGAACCTTAGATAATCTATTGCCAGCGTGACGAGTAACATTTAAGATTATGTTGTAGTACTAAGAAAGAAAAGGAGCAACATGAGTGATTTTTTTGATAAAGTGGCTGAGGATCGTGACCCCCTAAAGAAGTTACTATCCAAAATTCCCGGTTTTAAGGGTTATGTCGAACGCGGTGATCGCAGGCTTTCCGACAAATTGCTGCGCGAAACCATCGCCAATGAATACGAAGCGCATTATCAGCGCATTTCTGGTCTGCAGCGCGACTTGATCTCGCAGGGTGGTCTGGCTTACCTTGACGACCTCGAAAATGCTGCCATCAAGCTGCGCCAGTTTATCGATCGGGTTCGTACTGCCTCTTACGGTTACGCCGGTCTTTTTGATGCGATTAAGATCAAAGAGGATGAGTTGGCAGGCATTTACCAATATGATGCTGCATTGCTTGAAAAAGGCGCTACTGTTTCCGCCGCAATTGAAAATGTCGAATCTTCCATCGGCACAGACGGTCTGCCTGCTGCACTGCGGCATTTAATTTCTGTAGCTCAGGAATGCGTTGATCTTTTCAACAAGCGTTCTAATGCCCTCAAAGGCATCGCGTAATTAATTAGTTTTAGATTTCCTGGAGGAATAATATGGCAAGAGTATTTGATGTTGTTGAGTATCCCAGCGAGATGGCTGATGAGTTGGTCCATCGTTTTCCTGAGACCGGTGTTGCTGACCTGCGATTTGGTTCACAAGTTATCGTGCGCGAATCCCAGGCGGTGGTCTTCTTCCGCGACGGACGGGCTTTGGACG
The DNA here is from genome assembly GCA_964409045.1 of uncultured Anaerolineaceae bacterium. Classification (GTDB taxonomy): domain Bacteria; phylum Chloroflexota; class Anaerolineae; order Anaerolineales; family Anaerolineaceae; genus Mesolinea. The sequence goes on from CAYPBU010000004.1 coordinate 16,279, forward strand.
TGCTTGGCCCCGGACGCCACACGATCACGACTGCGAACGTGCCGCTGCTCACCGACCTGCTTGGCAAGCTTTTTGGAGATCGCACTCCATTCACGGCTGAGGTCTACTTTGTTTCCATGCGTGAATTCGCTGATCGAAAATGGGGCACCCCACAGCCGATCATCGTCCGCAACACTGGCGTCGGGCTAGGAATCGCCCTCCTGCAGGGCTTTGGCACCTACAGCTTCCAGGTCAAAGATCCCCAGCAATTTGTCACTCAGATTGTTGGTCAGCTCGGTGCCTACCGAACTTCTGACATCGAAAATCGCCTTCGCACTATGCTGCTCTCCCGCTTGCAGGACCTGCTCGGCGAGACAACCTCGCAGAAGAACGTCCTCGACCTGATCGGTCTCACAGACGAACTTGGTGCCGGCGTACGCGCGAAAGCCCAGGACGACTTTTTGGCGATTGGTTTACTGCTGAAATCGTTCTACATCGGTAACCTGAAACCATCGGACAAATCCGCAAAGGAATTGCGCGAAATGGGCATGCTCGACATGCAGACCTACACCCAGTTGCAGGCTGCCGATGCCATGCGCGACGCTGCTCAGAACCCATCTGGTGGGGCAGGTTTGACGGCTGGAATTGGTGCTGGTATGGGCATCGGTAATGTTTTAGCCGGATCGCTCTCAGGTATGACCCAGGGGCAAGGTCAGGCCCAGACCCAACCAACCGCACCAGCAGCAGCTGCTGGCATGCCAGATATTATGACTCCCTCGGAAGCCGCAGGTTTCCTGAAGGTGTCTGAAGAAGATGTGCTTGCAGCCATCGATGCTGGCGAACTCAAAGCCCGCAAGATTGGCAGCGCCTATCGCGTGAGTAAAGAATCTTTGCAGGAATATCTGCGCGGTTAATTCACCTTGTTTTAGCAAAAGTGGCTGGTATGTATTACCAGCCACTTTTTTATGCAATTTATCCAATAGCTTTTCTGATCAGTTCACGAATTTGTTCTTCAACTTTCGCATCCAATCTTACAAGAGCGTAAGAAGTCGCCCAAAAGAGGTCATCATCTAGTTTGGCGGTATCACTAAAGCCCAGGGTGCTGTACCTTGAACCGAATCGATTCGCGCTCTGGAAGAATACCAAGGTCTTTCCGGCAAGCTGGTAAGCGGGCATTCCATACCAGGTTTTGGGATAAAGCACTGGAAATTCTTCTTTGATCATTTCGTGCAGTTTGGAAGCAATCTTTCTATCCTCCTCTGGCATTTCGTTGATCTTTTCGATGACACCTTGTTCATTGCCAGCTTTACTCCGGCTCAATTTCTCAGCCTTTAGTTCTTTTGCCCGCTCTTTCATGGCAGCTTTTTCATCATCAGACCAATCTGACGCGGTTGTTTGATTGTCTTTTTGCTTTTTCTCTGACATATTGCACCTCACTGATGTCATTCTACTCATCTGCTAACTTGCAGTAAATTCACTGTACAGGTATTGGAGTTTCTTCACTTGGTATCAAGATTAAACACAAAAGGCATTCCACCACGTGGAATGCCTTTGTTGGTTTTCTAAATCAGGTTTTACTTTTTACTGGCTTCGATGGCTTTGACTGCATCGCCTACAGAGTGAATGTTCCGGGCATCCTCATCGGAGATGTTGATGTCAAATTTCTCGCAGAATCCATCGATCAAGAAGAACTGATCCATTGAATCAGCCTTTAGATCCTCAATGAAACGGGTCTCCAGGGTGATATCATCCCCATCAATCTTCAGGACATCCATGACAACTGTTTTGACTGTTTCAAAAATTTCGTTTTGTTCCATTTCTTACCTCTATTGTTATAATGTGCTTAACTGTAACACAATTGTTTGACATTTATTCTAGCCTCTACTATAACACTCTATGATGAAAAAAGATGCGCGCCTTCCACAAAGAAAGGATGATCACATAAAGATCAACCTTGAGCAGGATGTTCAGTCAAATACCTCAACAGGTTTTGAAAAACTCCATTTAAGGCACAATGCCCTCCCAGAGTTGGATTTCGCAAGCATCGAAACATCAATAACACTTTTCAACAAGCAACTCGCAGCCCCGATTCTAATATCTTCCATGACTGGCGGCACGACTGCTGGTGCAGCTTTTAACCGCACACTGGCGTTGGCAGCAGAGCAATGCGGAATTGCCATGGGTGTAGGTTCCCAGCGCGCAGCCATCGAGAACCCGGAGATCGCTGACTCTTTCAACATCCGAAAGTTTGCTCCAAACGCACTGCTGTTTGCCAATCTCGGCGCGGTGCAGCTCAATTATGGCTTTGGGATCGAGGAGTGCAAAAAAGCTGTGGACATGCTCGAGGCAGATGCGCTGTACTTGCACCTCAACCCCCTGCAGGAAGCCCTGCAGCCGGAAGGCAACCACAATTTCAGTGGCTTGCTGCCCAAGATTGAGCAGGTTTGCCGTTCTGTTGGTGTTCCGGTTTTGATTAAAGAAGTTGGCTGGGGTATCGGTCTTGAGACCGCTCGAAGACTGCTCGAGGTTGGCGTCGCTGCCATCGATGTCGCTGGGGCTGGGGGCACTTCCTGGGGGAAAGTAGAGATGTATCGTCAGACTGATCCCCTTAAAGCATCCATCCACGCGGCATTCGGCGATTGGGGCATTCCCACCGCCAGGAACCTCTTGCAACTGAGAAACCTCGATGATAATCAGCTCATCTTTGCTTCTGGCGGTTTGAGTGATGGCGTGGACGTGGCAAAGTCGCTTGCGCTTGGTGCCAAGCTCGGCGGGTTTGCCCGCAAGTTTTTACTCGCTGCTAAACTGGGTGAAGTTGAACTGATCAACCAGGTTGGAATAATCAAGCAAGAACTAAAAACTGCGATGTTTGCCTGTGGGGTTGGCTCACTTTCGGAATGGACTATCAGCCACCTCGAAGGCGTTGAGCTCTTATGAGCAACCTATCCGCTCTCAAAGAACAGTTTGAAACCAACCTCAAGCAACTCGTGCTTGCCCGGACGCCTGAAAGCTTGCCCGGTCTCTGCGAAATGGTCAGCTATCACTTTGGTTGGAATGATCCTTCCACCAAAAGCGGAAAACGCTTGCGACCTATGCTCCTGCTCACCAGCAGTCAGATGTTTGGCGGCAATCCCCAGGACGTGATGCCTTGTGCGGTGGCGATGGAAGTGCTGCACAATTACACCCTTGTACACGATGACATCGAGGATCTGGGCGAAACTCGCCATGGACGTGAGTGCCTCTGGCGGAAATATGGATTGGCTCAGGCCTTAAATACTGGTGATTTCATGTCCACGATGGCACACGACATCTTCTATGAAGTCGCGTCATCTATTAATTCCGATACCTTCGCCCGAGCATATGCTGTTTTTCGCCAGGCTGCCCTGGACGTTATCCGCGGACAGTACCTGGATATGGATTTTGAAACTCGAGAAACCGTCTCTGTTAGTCAGTATCTTGAAATGATCCGTCTGAAAACATCCTGCCTGATCTCCGCATCCATCCGAATAGGCGCAATTCTGGCTGGGGTCGATGAGGAAATGGATAGCTTACTTCTGGGGATCGGAGAGCATGCTGGTCTGGCTTTCCAGATCCAGGATGATTACCTGGGCATCTGGGGCGACACAAGCACTACTGGCAAATCCAACCTGACCGACCTAATCACCCGGAAAAAGACCTACCCAGTCCTGCTTGGTTTGGATCAATCTGCAGAGTTCAAGGAAGCTTGGGATGCTAATTCGCAAATAACTCCTGCGCTTTCACAGCACATGGCCCAGCTGCTGTGCGAAGCCCACGTGGACCAGGAAACAAGTGAAGCGGTGTTATGCCATATGAGTATGGTAAAAGAAGGCATAGAAAAAATATCTTCCACCAGCAATCATAAAAACTCAGATTTGTGGAATTTGTTGGAAAGCGCTTTCACGCCGACTTCTGCTTCGGTTTTGAAGCCTGGTGCCCCGACTTAGCACGCCAACTGGCAACGATCAATCCAAGTTCAACCCAATAGTACGGCAACCCGAAGGTGTCAAGGCTAAAACCTTCAACTATTAGTGCGATAATCAGGAGTTGCCCCGCCAGCCCCATTGCCCGGAATAAACCGGAAAGTTTACGCTTTTCTACAGTTTTGGCGTTTTGCCAGTGCTCAACCACCCAGGCGACAAAAACCGAAAACCCAACGATCCCTGTCTCTGAGAGCAGCCTTACCCACAAGTTTTTGGCATTAGGAATAAAACTGTCATAAAGCATTACCGAGAGGGTCTCCGGAAGTTGGTAGCCAAAACTGGGAAGTACCTCAGGGTAGTAGTAGCCAGCCACTCCTAAACCGCTACCAAACCAGGGAAACCTTACATATACATTGAAAGCTGCCTGCCAGTATGTGATCCTTTCAGCGAAACTGAGGCGGCTTGCCCAGCCCAAAACCCCGTACTGCTTTAGCAGCGAGACATCAAACAACTGTTCCATGCGAGGGTCCAGCCGCCGCATGATCATTCCAGCTGCAAACACCAAGAGTAGAAGGATGATTAAGAGAAGCAGCCACAATAATAGTTTTGCAAGAAAATGCTTCTGGTGGTTTTGCATTTTTCCTGTCTTTTTTTCCCGCTTTTCCAGCACCCTGCTTATCAGCGAATTCGTAAACCTGAATAATAAGTACGTGACCACAACAATGACGGTAATCCAGCCGATCCTCGAGAAACTGAGAAACATGCTGAGAATTCCGCCTGCAAGGAAAAAAGCCTCGAATGGAATCTTCCCGAACAACTTCTTAGCGTAGACTGATTCCTTGCGTACCGTGAAGCCAAGCCAAATTGGGATGTACAAGATGTTGAGTTGGTGCGCCAGCCATGAAGGTTCATAAGCCAAACCAGTCGCGCGGCCATCGTACAATCTGCCTGAAGCAGATACAAATCTCTGTAATGAACTCAAGATCTGCGGGAATGAACCGGTCACTTTGAAAGATATGTATTGCGCAGCAACGACCAGGATAATGATGACACCACCCAGGTTGATCCAGCGCAAAGCAGTTCGGATTTGTGTTTGATCTTTCAAACTGTAGATTGTGACCAGGTAAAATCCAAACCCAAACAACAGGGTTACCAACCCTTCCACGGCATTTCGCCAGATTGGGATCGTACGAAAGCTTGGTAATTCCCGCAGGTAAGCCAGGGCAATTGACAAGATTGCAATCAGAAAAATGAAATAAAGCGGCTGAAACTGACGGGGCAGAGCTTTGTTTTTTAGAAAATCAGGCAATACTACGATGAGGATTAGTAGAACCATGGGCAGGAAAGACAGCGGAGCAACGCTTGTGCCGCCAAAACGCCTTGATAACAGCGGAAAGCTGGTGATGGGTAAAGCCACCAAAAGTAGCTTCCAGCATATGTCCGCGAGTGTGTCCCTGAACTTAGTCACGGTCCTGATCTTTCGATAACAACTCACCAAGCAGCAACGAAACCATTAAACCTACCAGTGCACCCGCAAGAATCAAAATTGATCGTTCGAATGCAACAGGACGTTCTGGGATTGGGGCTGGTTGATATTGGCTGATATTCAACTCGCCGGTCAGTCCCAGGCTCAACGGGCTTTCCTGCAAGATTACATCTTCTGTTTCACTCAGAAGCTGTTCCGTATTTTCAGTAGTTAATGAAAGGCAAAATGGGAGATCTTGCTTGGTTGTGTCTTCAAGGCAGCCCGTGAGCATCGCCTGGCTTGCCTTTGCTTTAGAAACGGCAAGTGCGTGCGGATACGCCTCATTCAAACGCTCGTATGCCTTTTCCGCCCAGGTAGTGGCTACCAAGCTTGCCACCTCCGAATTAATATCTCTGACCTTAATCAGCGTGCTCATTAACTGTCGTTCGATCTTTGTCTTCCTCGTGAGCTCAGTGGCGGTGTAGGTCAACCCCTGGTCTGCAAGGCTTTCTCTGACCTTCGCGATCACATCCGGATGAAAAATGAGGGTACCGACAATGTCAACCTGAGCGTCCACCATAATCTCCGTTACGTTGGTACCGGTAACAACTTCCAGGTTGGTGGTCAGTTTCGAGATGGCTTCGTATCTTGGGGGCAGGAACAGACTGAGGACTAACCCCACGAGGGCACCAAGCAGCATGATGCCTGCGATGCTCATCCAGTCGTTTCGTCGAGGGCGAAAAATCCTGGGACTGAATTCAGTCTTCTTTAAAGGTCTTGCCGATTTTTTCATCAGTCTCCATCGCACTTGAGGTTTTTGGTATTTTAACACTGCCCAACAGGAATGACAAACCCCGGCTTCTGCTGGTAAAATCGCATTATGCTTACACTTAGCCTCGAGAAACCACTCATCCAATGCGAAAACGTACTGGGAGAATGTCCGCTGTGGGATCCAATCAGAGAGACACTATTCTGGATAGATATCGACCTGGGGTTGCTTTATGAGTTAGAGTCAGGCAGCACCACGCCACATGTTCATGAGATCGGTCAAAAGGTCGGCTGCATCGCCCTCACCAAGACAGAAGAACTTCTTCTTGCGACCGAGCATGGATTTGCCTTTTATCGTCCCGATGATCCTCCCCCTGAGAACTTCTTGCATGTTATTCCCAATGGCGCAGGCTCGATGTTAAACGATGGCAAAGTCTCACCTGGCGGCGAGTTTTGGGTTGGTTCGAAGGGACCCAGAGGCACCAGCATGCTGTACGCTCTTCAAAATGACCAAACCGTAAGAATCATCCTGGACGGGATCTCAATTTCTAATGGCATTGGCTGGAGTTTGGATGGAAAGCATTTTTACCATACCGATTCTCTCGATCATATAATCTACCGTTATAACTTGAGGGGTAATAGGCTTACCAACAAGAAAATCTTTTACTCCCCCCCTGAAGGCACACCAGACGGACTGACCCTGGACGCAAACGGAAATCTTTGGGTTGCCATCTGGGATGGCGGACGGGTGGTTCAACTTTCTCCTGAAGGTCAGGAACTATCGCAATTCCTATTTCCAGTCAGCCGCCCTACCTCGCTCGCTTTTGGTGGGTCTGACCTGCGCACGCTCTACATTACCAGCGCATCGGTTGATTTGACTGAAAAAGAAAAAAGCGCTCAACCTTTTGCTGGCGCGCTCTTTTCAATTCAAACACAGATTGCAGGATTGCCTTCACAACGTTTTATACTACGCGCAAAGCCTGCGGAATAATAAATCCTATATCTAATCTTCTTCGTCTTCCCCGTTCTTTTCATCCCTAAGGCGATCATGTGTGTTGAGGATTCGTTTCCTCAAGCGTAGACTTTCAGGCGTGACTTCCAGGAGATCATCTGGTCCGAGGTATTCGATCATTTCATCCAGGCTCATTTGGCGAGGTGTATTGAGCCGTTCTTCAAGATCCCGAATCGACTGACGCATGTTGGTCAGATGCTTTTTCTTGGCGATATTGATTGATAGATCCTGTGCCCTCGGTGTCTCCCCTACAATCATGCCTTCATAAACTTCTACACCAGCTCCGATGAAAAGGGTTCCCCTGGGTTCCGCATTTTTTAAGCCATAGGTTGAGGAAACTCCATCCTCCCTTGCGACAATCGAGCTGGTATTCTTGCTCTCGAAATTACCCTCAAATGGCTTGTCTCCAACATAAAAACTGTTGAGGATACCCTTCCCGCGTGTAGCGTTCAAGAATTTATAGCGAAAACCCAATAAACCGCGGGTCGGCATTGAATAGATCAAATGCACCGTCCCATCCGGATTATTGGTCATATTCGTCATTTTGCCCTTGCGCTGGCCAAGCATTTCGACCACGATCCCGACGCTGTCATTGTCCACATCGATGTGGACTTCCTCGAAAGGTTCCAGCTTTCGACCATTTTCATCTTCAACGATGATTGCTTCAGGTCGGCTCACCTGGAATTCGTACCCTTCACGCCGCATGGTTTCAATCAGGATGCCGAGGTGCAGCTCACCACGCCCAGAGACCAGAAAGGTATCCTTCTGATCTGTTTGGGTGACCCGCAGAGCGATATTCGTCCGGAGTTCCTCGCTCAAACGCTCCCAGAGCTTTCTGGTAGTGCCCCACTTCCCTTCACGCCCACTTAATGGAGATGTGTTTACGCCAAAGGTCATTTGAACAGTTGGCTGTTGAACTTTGATTGCGGGCAGCACTTCCGGGTTCTCTAAGTCTGCCAGAGTCTCACCAATCTGAATATCCTTCAGCCCGCCCACGGTCACAATTTCTCCAGCGTCAGCTGAGTCGATGGCAACTTTGGCAAGTCCCTGGTACGAAAACAGGTATTTTGCTTGAATTCGTTCGGATGTGCCGTCCAGTTTGAGGCGCACTATTTGCTCGCCTGCTTTAATGGTACCGGCGTGGATCCTGCCTGTGGCAGTCACCCCGCTATATTCATCGTAGCCGAGGTTAGTCACCAGCAACTGAAATGGTGCGTCCACATCCGCCAAAGGGCCTGGGATATTTTGCAGAATCGACTCAAACAAGGGTGCGAGGTTGTCTGCGAGGTTGGCAGTAGATCCAGCCTTACCAGCAAGCCCATCCGCATAGATAATCGGGAATTCAAGCAATTCGCTGCTGGCGCCAAGCTCTACGAACAAATCGAAAGTAGCATTCAGTGCCTGGTCGGCATCCGCGTCCCGCCGATCCAGCTTATTGATTACGACGATGGTAGGCAGATTTTTTGCGATTGCCTGTTTGAGAACAAACCTCGTCTGGGGTTTGGGTCCTTCTACCGCGTCCACCAAGAGTAGAACACCGTCCACCATGTTCATGATCCGCTCAACTTCACCACCGAAATCGGCATGTCCAGGTGTATCGACAATGTTGATTTTGATCAACTCGCCGGTTTCAGGATCCGGCAGGGTGATGGCGGTGTTTTTTGCCAGGATGGTAATCCCGCGTTCTCTTTCCAGGTCATTCGAATCCATGATCCGTTCCTGGACCTTTTGGTTCTCCCGGAATACTTTTGCTTGTTTCAGCATGGAATCAATCAGGGTCGTTTTACCATGATCAACGTGTGCGATAATTGCTAAATTCCTGATGTTCTTACGTTCCAACAGCATATTAATTCTCCAATTTCCAATAAAAAACCCGGCGAACCGGGTTTCTGCTATTCACTCAGACCAATAACGTCCCAAAAAAATGGGGGCGCCTCCACCGGTTCATCTACTATTTCAACCGCATTTCTCAGTTTTTCTAAAACCTGGTTGAGTTTCTCTTCATCATTGGCGTGTACCTCAAAAAGAGGTTGTTTTTCAACGACAATCTCACCAATTTTCACTTTGACCAGGATGCCAACACCAAAATCGATTTTGTCATCTTTTTTAGAGCGGCCCGCGCCTAAGGTCACCGAGCTTTCCCCAACTTCCTTCGCATCTACGGTCTTCACCCACCCACTCTTGCTGGCGACGATTGTTCGATGAATCGTAGCTTTTGGCAAGCGATCAAGCTCCCGGATGAAAGCAACATCCCCACCTTGAGCTGCAATCAACTCTTCAAGTTTGACCATTGCGCTGCCATTTGTAATAGTTCTTTCAGCCATCGCCAGCGCTTCCTGCATGGATCCGGCTTTCTTACCAAGGATCAACATGTAGGCTGCCAGGTGCATGCAGTGGTAGCGGTAATCTTCGGGTGCCTTGCCTCTCAGAAGCTCAACAGCTTCCTTGAGTTCAAGCGCATTCCCAACTGCTTCACCAAGCGGTTGATCCATCGGTGAAAGCACCGCAATCACCCTCCGACCACTCAGCTTGCCAATCGACACCATCACATTTGCCAGTTTGCGGGCATCTTCGAGCGTCTGCATGAAGGCGCCTTTGCCGACTTTTACATCCAAAACGATTGCGTCTGCGCCGCCGGCAATTTTCTTACTCATAACAGACGATGCAATCAACGGAATCGATTGTACCGTCCCGGTTACATCTCTAAGAGCGTACAGCTTACCATCCGCCGGAGCCAGATCTGCGCTTTGTCCAGTTAGGACAATCCCGATCTGTTTCAGTTGGCTGATGAATTCTTCGGTGGAGAGATTGCTTGTAAAGCCGGGAATCGATTCGAGTTTATCGATTGTTCCACCGCTAAACCCCAAACCTCTGCCGGACATCTTGCCCACAGGTAAACCGCAGGCGGCAACCATGGGGGCGACACTCAACGTGGTTTTATCCCCGACGCCGCCAGTGGAGTGTTTATCCACCACCAGTGCGCCAATTTCGCTCAAGTCGAGAACTTCCCCCGAATGCGCCATTGCCATGGTCAGATCAGTGATTTCCTGGTCATTCATCCCATTCAGCAGGACTGCCATAGCCCAGGCTGACATCTGATAATCAGGGATTTCATCCTGAGCATAGCCAGCAATCAAAAAGTCTATCTCAGACTTCGTCAGTGCCAGGTTATCCCGTTTTTTGATGATCAAATCCAAAGCGCGCATCTTACAATCTCTTACTCTGCTGGATAAACACAAATCTTTCGATTTGGTTCTTCGCCAATTGATTCAGTGTAAACCAAATCATTTTTGCGCAGTTCAATGTGTACAATCCTGCGTTCATTCGCTGGCATTGGTTCAAGGCATTGCCTTCGTCCTGATGCCACGACCTGCTCAGCCATCCGACGGGCAAGTTTCTGAAGTTCCACTTCCCGACGATGGCGGAAGTTCTGAATATCCATTTGCAAGGGTATCCACTGGTTGAGTTTCTTGTTCACGATCAGGCTTGTGACGTATTGAAGGGCGTTCAAGGTTTCAGCCCTGCGACCGATCAGAAAGCTCAGATCTGAGCCTTCCAGGTTGACGTAAACCACTTCTCTGTCTTCGTCTTCCTGGTAGACCTTGGAAATTGTAATGCCGGCTTGTACGTCCATTTTCTCAAGCAGTTCTGCCACAGTGTCTTTTACGACTTCTTCGACATCCGTCAATTCCAGATAAACTGGTTCAGCATTATTTACGACAGTTTCAGCCTCAAACAATTCTTCAAAGCTGAGTTCTTCATCGTTTTCAAGGGTCTTTACTTCGTCTTTTACTTCAGCCGCATTGTTCACAACAACGCTGCTATCAAGAACGGTTAGTTTGATGCGGGCTTGTTTGGAGGCAAAACGAAACAGATTGCGTTTACCTTCATCCAAGATCTCAACTTCCACATCCTTTCGTTCGACCCCTAATTGCTCCAGCCCCTTCTCAATGGCTTCTTCAACCGTTGGGGCAATTATCTCAAGGGTGGTTATGTTTTTCGTCATCAGACACACTCAACTTTCAAAAACGCTTATTTCTTCATCTTTGGGCGCTGTTGTTTTGCCGACGCTCGGGCTGAAGGTTTGTTGACTTTCTCTACGACTACAGGCTCTTCCTCTTCCTCATCGGGTAGATCAGGAATAACAATCGCTGGTTTACTTGGTTTGGGTTTCGTCTTGACCCAGGGAAGTATCCTCGACCAGTCTGTTTTTCCCATCGCCGCATACTGCGCGACAGTTGTCAGGTTGCTGATGACAAAATAGAGCGCCAGGCCAGCAGAGAATTGGTAGGCCATCACACCCATCAGGATCGGCATGGTCGCACTCATACTATTGGTCATAGCAGCAGTTTGGTTGTTACCTGCTTCAGTCGGGGGTTGCATTACCCTGGTTTGAATCACTGTGGACAAAACCACCAAAATCGTGAGCACCGGAATTCCGATGCCAGCAATCATGAGACGTTCTGGCTGACCAAGATCCATCCACAGGAAGCGGTTCTGGATCGGTAAAATTTTGTTGGCGTCGAGAAACGGGTAGATTATCCGTTCCAGCTTGATCAATTCAAGTGGCGTGCTTGCCATGGCGCGCATGATGCTTTGATATAGACCGATAATAACCGGGAACTGGATCAGCATCGGGAGGCAGGAACCAAACGGACTTACTCCTGATTCCTTGTAGAGCTTCATCTGCTCTTCCGCCAACTTCTCTTTATTATCCTTGTACTTTTCCTGCATTTTTATATAGCGAGGACTTTTTTGCATGTCCTGCATTGCCTGCGAGGACTTGATCTGCTTTGCAGTCAGAGGGTAAGTCACCAGTTTGATCAGGATTGTGAACAAGATAATCGCGACGCCAAAATTCTTGACCAGCATCGTGATCATCAATAATACATTGGTAAAGGGTTGGACAATCAGTGTATCCCACATAGTCGGCCTCTCTATTTCTCGGGTTTGTAGGTCCAGACAGGCTGACCTTGAAAATTATACGCGTAGACCAGATTGTCCCCCTTGATGGCACCAATCAAAATCAACGTATCAGTTACGACAGGTGTGTTGTAAACATTTCCGCTGATGATGTGAGACCAAATAGCCTGCTGGTTCATGCCATAAAGGGTAATTGTTCCGTCCTCCAGCGCGACCACAAAGCCTTGACCTTCGATCAAAGCGAGCCCTGCTGGCATGGATCCGCCAGCATTGAACTGCCAGTTTTGCATACCTGTTTCCGGAGAAAGGGAGATGATCTTGCCGGTCTTGTCGTTAAAAATGAGCTGACCGTCCACCAGGAGTGGTTTAGCCCATACACTGCCAAGGGTTCCCTGGTCGTCATATCGCCAAACGATCTCACCACTTTGGCGGCTGATCCTAACAAACTCACCTGCGAGGGACCCAACAAAAATAGAATCCGTTTGAGGGTCGTAAAGCGGCGGAGCAATCACAGCGCCATTCAAATCAACTTCTCGAATGGTTGCACCATCGGCTTTATTCAGGAAAACGACCTTGTGGTCTTGTGAGCTGACGATCACCATGTCTTCAACGATCACTGGTTCTGAGATATACGCAAAATTATTGCGATGCGTCCAAATCAGTGTGTTGTTCTCGTTGATCGCATAGATGTTTCGATCCGAATTCGGGGCAATAATCAAAGTGCCATCTTTTGCGACTTTGCCCTGGTACCAGCCCTTGGCTTCTGTGAAGGTCCAATCAACGGTTGGTGTACCGCTTGCGTTGATCTTCAGAAGGTCATTGGCAAAGTCACCAACATAAATCGACTCACCATCGATCAGTGCGGGAGCATAAAAAACTTGCTTGATGTTGGATTTTTCCGGGTAACGCCAGGCAGCCTTGCCAGACACAGGATCCAGCTTGATCACATAATTCATGTAAGAAACAAAGATTTGGTTCTTATCTGCGCTAATGCCCGGAGTGCTTTCAGCCCGAGGGCCCATGGCACACCCAGCAAGGAGTAATCCCGCCAGGAGGACAATCAGCAAAGAACGAAGGTATTTTTTGTTCATATATCTCCTAAGGTACCGGATCGAATCCGCCTTGATTGAACGGATTACAACGTGCTATACGCTTCACACCCATCCACCCGCCTTTTAGTGCCCCGTATTTGTAGACCGCCTGGTAAGTGTAGTGGGAACAGGTTGGGTAGAATCTACAAGTATTCGGTGGCAGTGCTTTGGACAGTGTTTTCTGATATGCCTTTATTAGTAATAAGATCAGCAACCTTGGAAAATTACCAATCGTTTTTGGCAAATCCGACAATTCCTGATCGCATGTCTGACAATCAGCTTGATTAGGTTCGCCTTGCTCATTCATTTTTGCTCGTTCGATCACAAAATCGTTTAAACAAATCTTGAACCGCGGTATCAACTTCCCGCGGTTCAGCAAAAAGAAGCTTTTTTCTGGCAATCAAAATACAATCCATGCCCACTTCAAGTCGTTTCAGGTTCTCAATTGCTCTTGCACGTAATCGACGTCTGCATCGATTGCGTTGAACTGCCCCTCCTACCGACCGACTGGCGATCACTGCGTATCGTATGGTCTGGAAATCATTGGTTTTCGTCACAAGAATTGCCAGCGAATTCGCTATTGATTCTCCCTCTTGTTTGACCTGTTGGATTATCCTGGGGTCCTTGAGGTGTGTGATCGAAAGCCCGGTGGAAGACCTGACCTCCATCCAGCTACAGATTACCAGCGAACGCGCTTGACGTGATTGTTAGCCTTGGTTGCGAGCTGATGGCGCCCACGCAGGCGACGGCGCTTCAAAACTTCCTGACCGTCACTCGTAGCCATACGTGCACGGAAACCGTGTACGCGCACACGCCGGCGAATTTTGGGTTGATAAGTTCTTTTAGTAGACATTACAATTCCTTTCAGAAATCCGTCACAGTTGCATTAGCATAAAGTAACAGACGTTTTAGCATTAGATTTAGTCAACAAAGTAACCAAATAATTTTACCCTAAACGCCCCAATCGTCAAGTCAGATTACCCATTGGTTTTTTGTTAGTCTTTTTCGATAATATTTCCGTCAATACTGCCGTTTGCAGTTACTTCTTCCAATATCACACTAACGATTTGATTGTGTAAGTTTTCCGAAGTTTTAGTGCTAACTTTCAGGAAATCTTCGCTCCAGCCTTGCCAGACCCAATCTCCCTGCTGTTTGGTCCTGCCTTCAAACAACACTTCGGCAGTTTTTCCCAATCTGCAGCTTATGAATGACTTTTCTGCCTCATCAAGAACCTGCCGTACAGCAGCGGTACGGTCCCGGCGGATGGAATGCTGGACCTGACAGATCATGTCAAATGCAGCCGTGCCTTGCAGAGCTGAAAAGGGGAAAACATGCCCCCCACTAAATTGGCAATCCCGGATAAATGCGAGTGATTGACTAAAAAAGTCCTCAGTCTCTCCCGGAAATCCGCAGATAATATCTGTAGTGATCGCAAAGTCAGGCTTTTCTTTTCTAATTTTTTCCAGCATTTCCCAAAACCGGGCTGTATTCATCGGGCGGTTCATCTTCCTGAGAATCTCATCCGAGCCAGACTGCAGGGGAATATGTAACTGCGGACAAAGCCGTGGATCTTGAAAGAGCGATATCAAATCAAGGCTGACGTCCCAGGGTTCTATCGAAGAAAGCCGAATGCGCGGAAAATCAGTTTGCTCCAACAAGGTCTTTACCAGGTCGCTAATAGATTGCTTTGGAAACAAATCCTTTCCCCAGGAGCCAAGCTGCACTCCAGTAAGAATAATTTCCTTGACCCCCAAATTTCGCAGCTTCCTGGCATAGGCAACAACGTTGCTCGCCTCGATACTGACCGAGGAACCTCTCGCGACCTGTGTCAAACAATAGGCGCAGCGATTATCACAACCGTCTTGCACCTTCACAAATCCTCGCGTTCTATTGCGCGAGCCAAGATCTGGACGGGTTTGATTAGTATTTACGTCAATTGGGGAGACTTTTGCCAGCAAATCCGCGAGGATCTGGTCCTTCTCGGAATTCCCGTATGCCTGGTCGAGCATTTTTTGTTGCTCCGCCGGGTTATCTTTGCTTATGCTCACCCAGCAGCCCGTCCCGATTACATGGGCATAGGGGAAAAGGGATTTGTGATGGCGGAGCATTTTCCGCGAATCAGCTGAGGCTTTTGCGGTTACACAGCAGGTATTAATAATAATTTCGTCCGCTTCTGCAGGATCAGAGACGACCTCGATCCCAGCCTCCACCAGAGAAAGCGCAAGCTTTTCTATTTCCGCCTGGTTCAGGCGGCAACCGACCATATTGAGGAAAACTTTCATCTAAGGTTTTGAGACAATGAAATTGGTAAATATGAAAGAGCCTGCCCCATCTTGCCCAGTTTCCGCAAAGATCCCAACGTCACCATGTTTGAGTTGGTCATCTTCCGCGCTGAGAGCGAGCCTGTTGTTCACCACCAGTTTTAGCTGGTTCCCAACACAAGAAACTTCAAGCAGATTCTTACTATCATCTTGCAAAACATCGTGGTTGACAATCATCTTCCCATCAGGCAGAGTGGTGCTCACACCGTCCACGACCTTTACAATTCCTGTATATCCATCAGCCGTAACGAAAAAGCGATAATAATTATCGTTGTCCTGAAAGCGACAGACGATGCCAAGGTAGGAGTCATTACTGCCTGTCAGCTTATGAGTTTCGACCTGTATGATCGCATCGTTGAACTGGAGACCAGTCGTCGAGATCGATCTGCCGCCCTTATTATTGATCGAAATCAGATAACCTTCGCTGGAATATCCCTTCAGTTCATAAACGTTGTTTACGATTTCCCAACCGGTTTTGTCATCACTAAAATCATCTTCAAGCAGAATGTCATTACTGGATTTCCAGGGGAGTTTATCCTGGCTGAATTGGATTTTTTGGATCGTTGCACAGCTATTGAGCAGGACAATACTGATAACAAAAACGAGGAGTAAGCAGGTCTTTTTCACAAAACAATGATACCAGAAAAGTAAGGGGTTTCGTGCCTGGATAACAACACCCCGCCATGCCGTGTGCTGGTGGGTTTTGAACCTGCAAAAGCAGGATGGTCCTACTACCAGGATCAATCTTGACTAGTGTCTATCACGTCACCTGGATAAGGTCAGACCTTTTTCGTTCGTGTTGGTACAAAACTGGGTATCAGCATCACGAACACAGCAGGGTGTCTTTTTTATACCATAATTTGTATCTCACGAGCTTTCCTGGCTCATTACCTGTATAATCTGATTATCAGAAATGAGGAATGCCATGCTTAAGCGACTGTTTATTGCTATCGATCCTGAACCAGCAATGCTTGACACAATTTTCAGGCTGATTTCAACCCTGAAACGGGAATATCCAACCGAGGGCATGCGCTATACTG
>CAYPBU010000004.1:32828-57986 GCA_964409045.1 uncultured Anaerolineaceae bacterium
GCCCCACAAAACCTGCACCTCACGTTGCTGTTCATTGGAGATACAGAGGAGCTATTAATACCAAAAATTGGCGCAAGGCTTGACAAAATCTGCCAAAGTTTCACAGAATTTGATCTGGAATTTTCAAATCTTGGGGCATTTCCTTCTCAGCGAAACCCCCGCATCATCTGGCTCGGAGTGAATAAACCTGAGCCTGTCACCGCCCTGGCAAAAGCGATTATCCAGGACTCAGGTTTAGTGACAGAACCCGAAAAGTCGCAGTTTTCTCCGCATCTTACTCTTGGCAGGGTATCTGAAAACGCTCGGGGAGCCTCGAGCGAGATGTTCTCCAGGCTCTTTGCAAAACTCGGCAATGTCAAAGCAGGATCGACGAGAATCAGGGAAGTTCTTCTTTATCAAAGCGTACTCAAACCTGGCGGACCTGTATACACTGTACTCAGCCGTCATGCCCTTAAAAAAATGTGCTAAACTTTCTGCAGTGAGGTGAAAACTGGAACCAATTAACTTAGGACGTAAGATCGTACAAATTCTTGAAGACAAACT
Source organism: uncultured Anaerolineaceae bacterium (assembly GCA_964409045.1). Lineage (GTDB taxonomy): Bacteria > Chloroflexota > Anaerolineae > Anaerolineales > Anaerolineaceae > Mesolinea. The sequence continues at coordinate 33,372 of CAYPBU010000004.1, forward strand.
TGCAGAAAACATTCTGCTTCTTGACCTGACCGGAATCTCTGACTTTACCGACTTCTTTGTGATCGCGAATGGCACCAGCGAAAGAATGCTGGAAAGCCTGGCTGAATATCTCCGGGAGGGTATTAAATCAGAAACCGGACTGAGCCCTATTGTTGAGAGCGGTGGTCAATCCGGTTGGATCGTTTTAGATTACGGCTATGTGGTCGTTCATCTGCTGAATCCCGAGATGCGGGAGTATTACGACCTTGAAGGCTTGTGGCAGAAAGCCAAGGTTGTGCTCAGCGTTCAGTAAACCAAAAATTATATAAACTCTTCCATAATCTCCTGCGCGTGTTCGGCAGGTTTTACTTTTTCGTAGATCTTCACGAGATTACCTTCTTCATTGATGAGGAAGGTTGTACGGTTGATCCCAAAGTACTCACGTCCCATGTACTTCTTGAGACCCCAAACTCCATAGGCTTCACTGACTTTGTGGTCAGGGTCGGAGAGCAAAGTGAACGGCAGTTGGTACTTTTCCTGAAATTTCACGTGTGACTTTTCCGAGTCAGCACTTACCCCAATAATTTCAATGCCATTCTGCTTGAAGACTGAGTAGTTATCCCTGAAGCTGCAGGCTTCAGCGGTGCAACCAGGAGTATCATCTTTTGGATAAAAATAGAGAACTACTCGCTTTCCTCTATAATCCAAAAGCTTGTGAGTCTTTCCTTCTTGATCACTAAGTTCAAAATCGGGGGCTTCTCTGCCAAGTTCCAATGTCATTCTTTCCTCCATATTATTGAGTAAGGTAAGGATACGTTAAAAGATAAATCAAAGAAAAAAACTGTACAATCGCGAGAGCGCGGATTAGCTGCCAGTTTGGGCGCATCCCGCCAGCCATCTGCTCCAGGAAGAACACTTCTGCGCCACTTATAAGGCTGAGTAAAAGTGCTGGCCAATTGCGCGACCAGGTATTACTCATCGCTAGGTAAACGATCAAAGCTACATAGGTGAGAATAATCAGAAAATGATGAAACTTGAGTGCTTTCTCCCATCCCACTGAAGCAATAAAGTTGTTATTTCTGGTTGAGCTGTTTTGATCAAAATCAGAGAACAAAAGGGTGATAGCTGAAGCTGAATAGAGAAAAAATACTGGCATCCACAACAGGAAAATCAAGGGCGAGAACTGAAATTCCTGGATCGCGCTTCCCAGCAGGAACATGATCGGTGCGACGACCATACCTTCAAAAAGCCACGCCATAGAATCAAACCAAAGCCGGCTAAATCTTCCCATCGACAAAAACAAAACAACCGCCAGGATCGTCAGAAGAAGTAAGTTTGTACCAATCAGAACTTCTGCCTGCAGCAACACATACAACCCGCCAAATATTGCGAAAAAGGCAACAAGAATCAATGTCAGAGCTGTTGATGTGCGGTTTTGCCCGGTGCTCCTTACCCTGGTAAATGGATTGACACGATTTGAAGTCAAAAAGCGTTGAACCACTTGCAATGAGTACAACGAAAAAAAGATGATTAAGCCCGCAAGCAGGTTTAAGATGTTCAGCGGACGTCCGGAAGAGCTCGCGATCACCACGCCCAGAAAGTAACTTGCTGTGGCTGCAGCCAGAAAGAACCAGTTTAGATTTAGTTTCATTTTTTGCATTCCTCTATTTTAACATGCCATAGAGCCCGAAGGCGAAGTGATATAATTTTTCGGGTAAACATGAAAAAATGGCTTGCTCTTTTTCTGGTCTTTTTTCTCCTTGAAGGGCTTGGCGTGCAGGGAATCTTTGCTGCGGATCCTAGGCTTCAAACTCAGCTTTTTGTTGCAAATTCTCAAGCGCTCTGCAGTGGGTTTACAAATTGTTTCTTCAATGACACCGCCGACTTGCCAGAGTCAAATGCCTTGACGAAGGCGATAAAGTATGCCCGTGATAATAGCCTTACAAATGCCATCATCAATGTGCTTTCTCCCTATGAGATCAACAGTCATACTGTCGTAGTTGACTATCCAATAACTATTCTCGGGAAGAATAACGGATGGATCAGCACCTCCACCAGTGATTGCAGCCGCCCAATGTTCTCTATAACTGGGCAGGCAACACTGCGCGATATCTCTCTGAATGATGGCGCCTGCAACAGCCCCTCGCGAGATTTGGTGGTGATCAACAGCCCATCCCCAGTTCTGATTGATCACAACACCTTTGAAAACGGTCAAACGGCCATATCCACTCAGGTAGGTTCAGGGTACTTGACCATCCAATTCAATCAGATAAACAACAATCAAACCGCCATTAATAGCCAAAACACCGATCCAAATGCTCAACTGTTTGTGGTAGCAAACAATATCACCTCCAACGGCACATCCACTCAGGTTATTTGCGCTGGCAATGGGTTAGTGGATCACAACTTCTGGGGGGTGGGCATTCTGCCAAGCCAGGCAGCACCAGATTGTGTTGCCTATGATGGCAAACGCCTTGATGCCCCAATTGTGGAAGAATCCACGGGCGTGTCTGCCCGCTTGATGAGCCTGTCGAGTTCGATCCCTTCACCAGATTTCTATGGTTTCAATGCCAGTAGTCCAACCCCTGTTGACATTTACGTTGTAAACCACGGCAATTCACAACCATTTACGAATTCTGCTGGATCCACATATGCTTGCAGCAATTACTTTGACATCTTTCTGCCGCCATCATCTTCGCTTAATGCGTTAACGCTCTCGTTTACATACAGGGAGACTAACGACTGTGCGCCGATAATTCAGTCGGCGGCTTATTGCGGCTCTGGAAACCAGGCAAAGTTTCCATTACTCTGGTTTGACCCCAAAACCCATGTTACAGACAAATGGGACAAAACGGGTGACAAACCTCAATCCTCAGCAGGCAGCATTTTTGCAGGACAAGAAACAATCTGCCGTACAACATCAAAAAAAATAGAAGTAGTCGTTGACAATAACGGTCGACCGGATTTGCTTAACGACATGTTCTTTACGCCTTTTGTGATTGGCTTTGAACAAGCTGGGGTTTTGTCCTTTACAGCTGCTCCGTCAGCAAGCGCGATAACCCTGAACTGGACCACGGTTACTGAAATCAATACACTCAATTTTTATATCTCCCGGTCCGATACGCTGGACGGCACCTACGAAAAGATCTCTGGCGACATTCCCATTACCGGCTCCCCTTCATCTGGAGGCACCTATAGTTACGTAGATTCAACTGCAGTCATTGGGCAAACGTATTACTATAAACTTGTCATCATCAATTCTGATGGATCAGTGCAGCAATCGATAGGTCCCATCAACGCTGCTATTACACCTCAGGCTACTCCCACAAACACTCGCACCCCTACAAGCACACGCACCCCAACACGAACAATTACTCCCACTCGTACCCTGACCCCTTTCATTACGATAACATCCGCATTTAAGACGGCAGCTCCGGGAGAACCTACTCTCTTCCTGTCCACTGTTACCGAAACGCCAACCTCCGAACAAACCCCAGATCTTAGCACAACCCCCGAAGACACTCCCATACCCTCGCAAACTCTCACCCCTTCCCGTACCCCAACCCCTACCGTCTCTGGAACGCCGCACCTCGGTAACCTCGGCAAGACTGATCGCTATTCGGGTCAAAGACCGGTGCCGTTCTTATTGGGAGGCGTGGCTGTGTTGTTGCTCATCGCGATTCTGGCAATTTACATCCACAGAAAACATTGAATTTTTGACTTTTAGTTTTTATTATGCTATTCTATGCCCATTATTAAAAGGGATAGCCTGATATGTTAAAAGAACGCGTCTCAGACAATGTTTACTGGTTCCAAAGTGAAATCTATGCGCAAGTAACTGCGGGGACAATTGTTGGTCCGCAGTGGGCTGTCTTGATCGACACTCTCATGCCCTCGGAGACCCCCCGGATACGGAAGTTCATAGAGACCCAACTGATGGTGCCTGTCAAGTACATCATCAACACTCATCACCACGCCGATCACTCGTGGGGCAACTGCATTTTCCCCAACGCTACGATCATTGGGCACCAACAATGCCGCGACCTGATGCTGGATAAAAGCACCTCTGCCCTGGCTGAAGCTGGACAGGAGAATTCCTTGTTCCGGGATATTTGCATTACCCCCCCACAGGTCACCTTCAGTTCTGGCACGATAAGCCTGCGTATTGGTAAAAAGCAAATCCAGATCTTCGCGACACCCGGTCATTCAGACGACAGCATCTCGGTGCTCCTGGAAGATGAGCGCATTTTGTTTGCGGGTGATGCCTTCATGCCGGTGCCTTATTTTGTCGGCGGTGATCTTGAGATTATGTCCCAGTCAATTTCCCATATTGGCAACATGGGATTGGAAAATATTGTGCAAGGTCATGGGGATATCATCTTGCGCGGAGAAATTGAAGAAGTAAAAAACCATAATCTTGAATATCTAAAGTCTCTGCAGAAAATTGTAAAGATAGCCATGCGGCGCCGAAACCCGTTGGAATACTTAGCTGCGCAAGATATCGAAGATACCGGCAAGCACCGGGTCAGCCTCGGTGGACTCGCCCAGGATCTTCATGTTCGAAACCTGCAGTGGCTCTATTACCAGGAGATTCGAAAACTGGAGGCTTAGCTAAGGCTCACAGCCACAAAAATTATTGCCAGCAAGCCTGCCATCACGAGCGGTTCAATCAATTTCCTGCGGGTCAGAGGTCCCTCAATCACTACCAGGGAAGTAAGCACATAAAGCACGCCGCAGATGATCAACCCAAATTGAACAGGTTTTAGAAACAAATAGTACATCGCTCCTGCAATTTCAGCACACAACAATCCACAGAAAAAAACACGTGAAAACGCGCCCGTTCCCCGCGTGCGCAGGTGAATGGTTCGAAAAGCAACGAACCCGGATGCGATCAATATCAACCCTGCCTGGATATATAATCTCAGCTGCGATGCCGCGAGAGAAATGGAAAATGCCAGAAACAAGGCAAAAGCCAGGCTGATCAAGAGTGGAGCCACAACCTTGTACGCCTCGCCCTCAGGCGCAAGCACGCGATACTCGGCATTCAAGATAACCCCAATGATCAACAAGCCTACCCCAAGCGCCACCCACCAAGAAGGATTCCTTTCGAGTTGAGTCAACATGATGCTCATGATCAAAGTCGCAAGGCTCGGCAACACTACATTTGGGGTTAGAACCCAAGGGCTCTTGATAAAATTCTCACGGTCAGGATGAGTCATAAACAGCCAAAAACATCCTCCAGCGGTGAGGACCGTCAGTACCAGGGGAATCAGTCCAATCAGGCTGAAATTCAAAATGAAACCGAACAGATTTGTGCCAGGGTTGATGGGTTCCCTGGGGATCAGAAACAAAGCAGCAAAAAAAGTTGCCAGGGTCGCAAGGATAATGCTCAGGCGATTTATATAGCGATTTTCCGTTTGTTGATCACTCATTTTTTGAATTCTATCACTATTGAAATGAACGGAGGATTCGTCCTTCCCTTCATTTAATGGTAAAATTTAAAGGTTATGAGAGTTATGCTGCCTTTTCAGAAACAACCGAAGATTTTTGCTGCATTTAGAAACGGTTACGAGACCGTTTCTCAGCATTTATACCTCGTGCTTTTCCCAATCCTTCTCGACCTTTTTTTACTTTTTGGGTTCAGGATCACGATCGTGGAAATGATGCAAAATGCCATTCAGCGCTTCACCCTGCCTGCTTCAGCCACACCAGATCTGATTGCAAGCTGGGAGGTCCTGAAAACGCAATCAATAGAATTCTTCCGTTATTTTAGTTTGACCTCCTTCCTTCGCTCGATCCCGGTTGGAGTTCCGAGCCTTTTTTCTGTGGCCGCCTTTGAACGAAATCCGGTTGGAGAATACCAACTCATCCAAATGCAACAACCTGGCGCGGTTTTTGGCGTCATCATTGGGATGTCTCTCATCGGACTCGTACTCGCCTATTTGCTTTACCGATTAACCGCAAGGGCAACTTCTGGCCATGCTTTTGTCGAAGAGCCTTTCCTTGAATTCCGATCGCTGATCTATTGGTTGCTGATACCGATTGCTTCGATAATTTTCAGTCTGGTGGTGATTTTTCCCGCTATTCTGATGATCAGTCTGATTGGTGCTCTCTTCCCTATCTTTACTTCGATCGGTTACTTTTTTTTGACAGTCGCACTGATTACCCTGGTCTTACCGATCATTTTCACTCCTCATTTGATCATATTGGAGAAAATGACCCTTCCTCAGGCCTTGTTAAACAGTTTTCGCAGCGTCCGACTCACAAATGCGAAGAGCTCAACCTTTCTTTTTCTTTCAATCTTCATCAGTTATCTAACAAACATGTTGTGGCGGATACCTTCCGACGATTCATGGATGTTGATGGTGGGTGTTTTTGGACACGCGTTGATCTCGACTGTTATTTTGGCTGCAAGTTTTCACTACCTTTTAGATATGCGGAAATCAGTCCGTGAATTCTTTGATAATCAGGTGTCAGAAACTAACCTGGCATAGACATTTGGAGCATGAAATTGAACAATAAACCCGAACACTACAATGCAGGTGATATCCAGATCCTCGAGGGACTCGAAGCGGTCCGCCGGCGACCAGGTATGTATGTTGGCGGCACCGACGTCAAAGCCCTTCACCACCTAATCTATGAGGTTGTGGACAACTCCATCGATGAAGCCCTCGCCGGCTATTGCGATCATATCTCGATCACCATTCACGCGGATGAGAGCGTCACCGTTAGAGATAACGGCCGGGGTATCCCTGTGGAAATCCATCCTGAAAAGAAGATTTCGGCATTGCAGGTCGTCATGACCGTGCTGCACGCTGGCGGAAAATTTGGCGGCGGGTCCTACAAAGTTTCTGGCGGTCTGCACGGAGTGGGTGTTTCGGCGGTTAATGCCCTGTCTGAATGGTGCGAAGTCACCATTCATCGCTCGAACAAGATTTACTTCCAGCGTTACGAGAGAGGCATCCCCAAAGAGCCTGTGAAAGCTATTGGAACCTACACAGGTGATCACAACGGCACCTCCACTTCTTTCCGTTTTGACCGCGAGATCTTCAAGGAAGAACCCACCTTCCGTTTCGAAACACTCGTACAGCGTTTTCGTGAGATGGCCTTTGTCACGCGCGGCGTCAGCATCCAGTTAATGGACGAGCGTGAAGGCAAAGAGATGACCTTCCATTTTGAAGGCGGCATTGCCTCTTTTGCCCGCTATGTTAATCGCAATCGTGAAACGCTCCACCCACTGATCTTTGGTGAGAAGGAAGTGGATGGTATCGGGGTCGAATTTGCTGTTCAGTACACTGATGCTTATTCAGAATCCATCTACACTTTTGCCAATACAATCAATACCATCGACGGCGGTACCCATCTTACTGGTTTACGCGCTGCCGTCACCCGCAGCATCAACGACTATGCCCGTAAAGCCGGTCTTTTGAAGGATTCAGAGCCGAATTTCAGCGGTGATGACACGCGCGAAGGGCTCACAGGCATCGTCAGCATTAAGCACCCGGATCCTCAGTTCGAGAGTCAAACCAAAGTCAAGCTGATGAATCCCGAGGTCCAGACTTATGTTCAGTCAGTCGTACTTGAAACAGTCTCCACATTTCTTGACGAAAACCCTGCCACTGGGCGAGCGATCGTGCAGAAATGTCTGACCTCTGCCCGCGCACGTGACGCAGCCAAGAAGGCACGCGACCTCGTCATTCGAAAATCCGCGCTGGAGTCGATGACTCTTCCAGGTAAACTGGCGGATTGCTCAGAGCGTAATCCTGAAAAAACCGAAATGTTCATCGTTGAAGGTGAATCGGCAGGTGGCTCCGCCAAGCAAGGTCGCGATCGTCACTTCCAGGCGATCCTGCCTCTGCGCGGAAAGATTCTCAACACTGAACGCGCCCGCCTGGATAAAATCCTCGGTAACCGTGAAGTAAAGTCACTCGTGTCTGCGCTTGGCACTGGCATCGGGGACTCTTTTGACCTCAAAGGTCTTCGATACGGCCGGGTCGTCATCATGACTGATGCTGACGTTGATGGCGCTCACATCCGCACTCTGCTTCTGACATTCTTCTTTCGCTATATGCAACCCTTGATCGAAGAAGGGCATCTCTACATTGCCCAACCCCCACTCTTCCGCATTAGCAATCGCAATCAGATTTATTACGCATACAATGATGCTGAGAAAGACAAACTGATCGCAAAGCTGGGTGGTCAATCCAAGGTGGGGCTCTCCCGCTACAAAGGTCTTGGTGAAATGAATCCTGAACAACTCTGGGAGACCACCATGAACCCCGAGAACCGCACCCTTCTGCAAGTTGAGATCGAAGACGCTGCGGAAGCGGATCTGACGTTCGACATGCTCATGGGCGCACTTGTTCCACCGCGGCGGCGTTTTATACAAACCCACGCGAAAGAAGTACGAAACCTGGATATCTAATTCAATTACTCGCCTGGAAACAGGCGAGTTTGCTAATATGCCACGCAAAATCCTTCACCTTGACCTCGACGCGTTTTTCTGTTCTGTTGAAGAACTTCTCGATCCATCGCTGGTGGGGAAAGCTTTTGCCGTAGGTGGTAGCCCCCAGGGACGGGGTGTGATTGCGTCTTGTTCCTACGCGGCGAGGCTAAAAGGTGTGCGCTCGGCCATGCCTGCTGGAAAAGCCATCCAACTCTGTCCTGAATTGCTCATGATCCATCACCGCCATCACCTCTATAGCGAGTATTCTGACCGCGTGATGTCCATCCTGCAGGACACGACGCCCATTGTCGAGCAAGTTTCGGTGGATGAAGCCTTTCTGGATGTGAGTGATTTGCCGCAGCCTCTCCGGCTGATCGCCTTGGGACTGCAAAAACGTGTAGACGATGAAACACACTTGCCCTGTTCTCTTGGTGGTGCCACCAACAAGCTGGTTGCCAAGATGGCAAATGACTATGGCAAGAAACAGGTGCGCACTGGTCGCGCTCCACGGGCAATCACGATCATCGAACCGGGAGAGGAACAAGCATTTCTTGCTCCTCTGGACATCCAGGCACTCTGGGGGTTTGGTCCAAAAACCGCTGATAAACTGCGAGAAAGAGGTATCTTGCGCATTGGTCAGCTTTATGAACTTTCTGAGGCGGAATTGCGCAGTTTTTTTGGCAATCACGCCCTTGAAGTGCTCGATCGCGCAAGGGGGATCGACTCGCGACCGGTCTTCGATAGCGAAGGTGATCCAAAATCAGTCAGCAACGAGACCACCTACTATTCAGACACAGACAACCTGCAGCAGATTTCTGACACCCTGCGCTGGTTATCCGACAAGGTTGGTTACCGTCTGCGCAAGCACAACCTTGCTGGAAGTTGCGTTCAGATCAAGATCAGGTATTCAGACTTTTCCACCATCACGCGCCAGAAAATGCTTCAGCATCCAACGAATCTGGATGATGAGATCTTTGAGGCCGTGACGGAATTGCTCAAAAGCCACCTGGCGGTCGGTCGGGAGGTGCGTTTACTCGGTGTGGTTGTGACTAAGCTCGAAGAGCCTGCTGTTCAACTTTCATTGTGGGATAACACCGCCCAGAAAAAGACTAAATTGACTGAAGCGATAGACTCCCTCAAGGATAAGTACGGCAAACAGATCATTATCCGCGCCAGCACACTAAAAACTGGCAAGAAAGAACCCAAAGATTAGATTGGAGTTGCAGAAATTCACGCTTCGCTTGCGTTAACGTGATAATTATCGCAAAGCATGGGCTTGCTCCGAGCGCAAAATAGTGCTTTTAGAAGGCAACTGCACCTCACCACAACCTGCTAAACATCTTCTTCCAAATAATTCTTTTCTGGTATAATCGCCCGCACGCCAACGTAGCTCAGTCGGTAGAGCAGACGCTTCGTAAGCGTCCGGTCGGGGGTTCGATTCCCTTCGTTGGCTTTTAAGTGCCTTTTTCCTCGTTGGAGAGCCCGAATCACATCATTCACCATTGCTTAAAATTGCCTCGAAATTCATTATAGACGTCTGCACTAGTTTTGTGTGATTCTTTAACATTCGACAAAATGACTCGTTTTCTACCATTGACAAAGGATTCGACCAGGTTTACACTGAGTCCATTCAAATAAATTGCCCGGCAAGTGTGCGACCACTCACCGGGCTAACCATAAGCCTCAGGAGGGCTCACAGTCATGAATAATATTACCGCAAAACCTCGTAAATCCCTTTCCGATTACATCAGATTTCACAAGTTGATCCGCAATAAGCGCGTTTTTCTCGGACTTGATATATTTGGCCTGGAGATCACTTTAATTCTTATCAGAAAATAACCTCCACCTGGACCCAAATAAAGGCCGGTAGTCGCACCGGCCTTTATTGTTATATTGCCCAAATCATGTTTTTTTTGCCCGCCTTATTTCCCAGTTGGCAATCGCTTGGCGTCCTCAATTAAATCGACTATGTACGTAAGGTCCTCGACTACCAATTCATTAGGCTCTACTTTCACAGGCGGCTTCCCATAGGCATATTCAATGAAAGCCATTTGTAACCGGGGATCATTGCTATGCGCCCACTGTCTCAAAATCGACTCAATAACCGTCATTTTATGGCCGTCAATGAGTCTCTCATCACCATCCTTAGTTTTTGCCGTTTCATGTGCGATTGATTGAGCCAATCCTCTAAGGGCGTCAAAAGTTTTCGGCCTTCCCTTGCGATTAATGCGGGGATCGCCTTTGGTAAAAGGCTTCAGGTTTTTTATTGCATTCGGATTGTTTGCCATCGTTGTATCACCTTTGTATAACTATCATAATTTGCGGGTAAGTCCATAGTAGCCTTCGGTAGAATCAACGTGGCCTTCACCTATGATTCGATCCTCGCGTGTTAATCCTGCCTCTACGCACATCTCCCTTAGCATGAGCACCATCTGGAAAAATCCGAATGAGGTCCTAAATTCTATTCGGTTATATACATGCAAGAGGGCATTTGCTAGAGACTCCCATTCAGTCCCTGCAGGGTCGAATGAATAATAAGCCGCAAATCTTCTGCTAAACACTGACTTTTTGTAATCCGATATTTTTCCGTAAATAGTCATTTTAGTTTTTCAACCCCGCCGCTTTTCGGATAGCGTCCACTAGAGTATCTCCGTTGTAATCAGACTTTAGGTTATCCGTTGTTTTTACTTCGACTTCAGGCAACCCGGCCGCCTTGCGAATAATGTTTATAGCTTTTTCCCCTGCAGTTACTTCAGCAATTGGCCCTAGTCTCTGCAAAACTTTTGCCCGGCCAGCGGGTGTTAAGCTATTTAGCCATGCCTCTAAATTACTGTCCATTTTCGGCCGCCTCTTCTCTAATTTCTCGCACCCTTGCGGTTGCCTTAATTCTCTCAATTCGGTTTACTGATACTGTAGTTTCCATGTTTGCCGCCCTGCGTGTTGCCTCAAGTAATTCGAGCGCTTGGGGCAATAGTACTAATTCAGATACCACTTTATCCACATCTTCACCCTCGCTAACTAATTTTTGGCTATTCCTTTCAAGGAACTTTAGCCGCTCACTTTTGGCAATGATCTGTTTAAGTAACCTTTCGTTAATTGGTCCGTTTTTCTTGATAGTGGCATTAAGGGTCAATATCTCGGCCGCTTCTTCTTCAGTTAGTTTCGGCTCTCGCTGTTTATCAGCTTCTATAACTGCCTGGGCTTCTCGCTGTAACCTGTCATATTCTTCACGTGCTTTCCTGCTTAGATCGTCCATTTTCATTTTCCTATTCTTGTTGTTATTAGAATCAATTTACTTTCCTTTTACAGACTCAAAATGACCGTTTTTTCACATATTTACCGCCTCTGAGTCTAGTAATTCAGAATGCGGGGGGTGAATCGTTTTTGATTCCTTTTCTTGATTCACACCGCCTAATTGCTCCAGGAATACATCAAACGAATCAGGCAATGGATCGTACTCATTCAGCACGCCTATTGCCCATTTTGCAAGGTTGCCGCCGGCCAGCAGATAATCATTCAAGTCTTTGCAGTCTGGATCCGGGAGGCTTACCAAAATCGGATTAACAGACGCCTTTGAGACAATCCCGGCCATAATTTCACCTGGGATATCGTTATCAGGCAATATCAGGGTGAAATTCGGCTTAATCAGATACTTTCCCCACACCGCGAGGTCGGGGTGATTCGTTGTACTTCCCAGGGTGAAAGTTGGGAGAAAATCGCCAAATTCCTGCCATGCCGCCATGCAGTCAAATTCACCTTCCACCGCAAGCGCGCAATAACCCGGGATTATCACATCCGCATTGAATATCGCCGCCGGCCGGCTCCCAGATTCACAAATATATTTTGACCTCTCAGTTACTGCCAGGCGGTATTTCAGATACCAGATCACACCGTTCACAATACAAGGGATCGATATCGCTCTCGGGTATTCCTTGTATCCTAGCCGGAAGTGTTTAATCGTTTCGTCTTTAAGACCGCGAGCTCTCAAATAGGCCAGGGCTTTTTCGCCTTGCGGTTGCCATAGTGCCGCCTCGTATTGCCCCACCAGGTCCAGGCACCGCGCTTGCCATTCATCACCAGGAGGGGTGTAAACCGGTTGGACCGCTTCACCCGGCAGTTGGACCGCCTGGGATTTTTCCATAACCGGCAGATCGCTTCCCATCAGCTTCTGGCAGATCTCCACGAATCCGAGTCCTGGCCATAATCGCCGGCCAAATGCAATTGGATCCTGCCACTTTGGCGCGCAATTTCTACACATCCATATATGTTGATACGGTTGTATGCTGAATCGGTCCGTACCACCACAAAACGGGCAAGCGCCGCAATACTCTCCCCCGCCTGTATTCGACTTGTGCGCCAGACGGGTGTACTGGCCTGCCAGTGTCAATAAGTCAGTTCGTTGGTTTATTTGTTGAGTATCTATCAATTGGTTCATAGTTGTCGGTTGTGAAGGTTGTGAAAAAGTTGTGAATTTCGCATATAAGTTGTGTTGTCCCCCCCTTTTTCTTAAGGGGGACAACCGACAACCTATTTACACAACTTATTTTCCACACTAAATTTCACAACTAACCCTCCTTCCTTTTTCCGTTAATGCATAGATCGAGGGAGTGCCCTTCACACCTTCATTGATTCGTTTCGTGTAACCTTTACCAGTTAGTGAATAGATCGAGCGCCTTGCGGCCTCATCGGTGCAAGTGTCTGCTGCGGCCATTATCTCTGTCACGGAGCCACTGGTTCGACCTGCCAGGAATCGGAGTACATATTTCTCAGACTTTGAGAATGCCGCGCCGGATCCGGGTCCAGCTTCCTGGCCGGTATAGGTTACGCTGTAAAGGTTGCCCTCGGTGTCATTGGTAAAGTCAATTGAATAATTCAAGCTGAAGGGTGGACCGTCTCTAAATTTTTCCGTTTTTATAGCGAGCTCCTGGCCGTTATTTTGAGACGTAAGCAGGAATAAGGAATCGACTTCACCCTTAATCGCGGTGGATCCACGATAACCACCATTTTTGTTGGTATGGTGAATTGCCACAATGCACACATTAAGATCGTTGGCCAGCTTATGAATAGCCATAAGTGGGGGTTTCATGTCCTTTGACGAATTCTCATCCGCGCCGGCCATGACCGAGCTCAATGAATCCAGCACTATGAATGCGATATTGTTCGCTTGGATCCATTCGTACATTTGTGCAATGTGACCCGGCTCCCGTATGTCAATGCCCGCGTGAGACGAAAAAAGCAGGTTTTCTGGAATCTCCGCGCTTAGCCCTTTAGCTAGTGCTTTGATGCGCTTTTTCATCAAATAATCGCCATTTTCTTCGTCAATGTAGAGAGCATTCCTACCAGTGAGAGCAACCATCATGCACTGGTAAAGCATGAAATAAGACTTGCCGGTGCCACCATCCGCCGCAAGTACGCTTAAGGTCCCCGGAAAGTGCATTCGGTTAGATAGTAGAGATTCTGGCTCTACAAAATCCTCGAGCGCCTCGGTTGCCCTATGCAGGGTCCACCGGCCGGGTTGAGGTTCAGTACTCTCCCCCATTGCTAAATCTGCATACAACCTGCGCGCCGGCTCAGCGAATATCCCCGGGTATTCCTGGGTAAGCAGATCCACCGCTTCAATGTGCTTTTCAGATAGCGGTGTCATCGTTACCGCCTGTTTTTCGTGTATAATGGGAATAACAACTATTGCAACTGAAAGGCCTTCCGCAAGTATCCCCAATTTGTCGCTGTCCAAATTGGGGATTATTTATCTTTATCATATTACCCCCTCGGATCTAAATCGATTTTTATTCTCTTACTTAATTGCCCGTCTACCAATATCACGATAAACCCTCTAAGTAAGTCCGACTGGCTTATTCCTACCTTTTCCGCATACTCTCTGAATTGAGCCAATAAATCGGATTCGATCCTTATGTGAATGCCACTATCTTTAATTTTCATGCTTTCCCTTTCGTTTTATGCCAGAATCAAAAAACCCGACATCGCTTCATTTCTGAAACAATGCCGGGTAGTACCGAGCCAGTTTTGGCAGTAAACTGCCTATTTTCCTACTGCTTACCGCCTTTTATTTGGAATAGGGATCATCGCGAATGATATAAGTGCTCCAAATAGGCATATAAGCCCACGAATCTTTCTACCATTATTCTAGCACAAGTGTTCACTAATTGCCAGATTTCGTGTAAACGTTAACAATTCTCTTATGGCAGTCCATTTTGACGCCCCACACCCCCACATATGGGGGTAAGGTGATTTTTGGCTTTGATAATTATCTGATAAACCCAGTTTTCCTCGTTGAGGTGGTTGCGACAATAGCAATTATCATAACCATGAAAGCGGGCGCGCTTCCAGGCTTCTATCTGTTCTTCAGGTTCGAGTGCTGCAAGCGGTCGAGCTTGGCGTTCAGAAGTAGGTAAAAAGTCAACCACGGTTGACTTTTTAAGTTATCAATTACCTCTGCACCATCCATCAGTCTGTATGCATGCATCTTGCTCATCCCCCACTGCTTATTGCAATACTATTAAGGAAATCCAAATTTGACCAGTTTAATCGTCAAACCTTCACTTGATTGTTGTACGCCTTCCAAGTGGCAGACTCGAAAACTATAATACCAATTAATCATTATTTTTTTATTCGATAGTCCAGATCGTTCTCTCCAGGAAGCCAAGAACGCCATTCCTCTAAACTATCCGGTGTGTTAATTGTATATTCATCGCCTAATTCGGCAGTGCGTAAAAACTCAAAAAGTCTACCAACATCACTTTTTATTTCACTCATAGTTTAGCCTCTGTTTTATTTTACTCCATGACTTTTTTGATATTTTATCAGTACCGCTTTACAACCCTGCATTATCCACCGGTGACGCCTTTGTGTGTGCCTCTCGAATATCATCATCATTTTGTGCCAGGTACCGCCGCATAACAGATAAATCAGAATGCCCTAATAATTTTTGCAAGCTAAATACATCCATGCCGGCCCGCAAGCTGTTCAATGCGAATGCACGCCGGAAGTCATGTAACCCGGGCTTTTGGATCCCTGCCCGCTTTGATCGTCTACGGATCATCTGATTAAGACCCCAATAAGTAAGCCTTTCCCCATTATCCGTAACCCATAACGCCTGGCACGAATCCATGCGTTCACGCGCGTACTGCCTTACCGCCTTGCGAGTCCGTTTTCCTATCATGCATAACCGCGCCTTTGATCCCTTCCCGCTATGGACCTTCACATCTCCCTGAATAGGATCCACATCTACCAGGTCGAGCGCGCACAATTCAAATGCACGCAATCCAGTATCCAGCAGGAATAATAGAATCGCCCGGTCTCTCAGATCTATCAGAGAATTGCCCTGGCATGTCTCTAGCAATCGGTTCACATCTTCGAGCCCCACCGGTTCAAGTGCCCGGGTTGGTGTTTTGGGGCCGCGTAACTTGCGAATAGGGTTTTTCCAATTCACCGGTTCGACCTCGTTTTCATACCAAATCAAGAACGTTTTGACCGCTCTATAGCCTGCATTGATCCCGCCCGGGTTACGGCCGGTCTCTCCCAGGTATAGCAGGTAAGATCTAAGCATGTCTGAAGTGATCTTTTCCACCTGGTAGATAGCTTGATCATCGCAATATGCCTGGAATCTTTTTAATTCAACGTTGTAAAACTTGATTGTGTGCTTACTGAATTGCTGTGTTTTTCGGTCCGATATGAACGCTTTTGACCACTTTTCCAGGCTATCTGAAAGTACTGTTTTTGGGGTGGACGTCTGCACTACATTGATCACTGCCATTTTTAGACCTCCTACATATGGCGGTGTACTTCGTGATCCGTATGAGTAACCCATACTAGTGGCGGTTAATCTAGCTCAGTCGGTAGAGCAGACGCTTCGTAAGCGTCCGGTCGGGGGTTCGATTCCCTTCGTTGGCTTTTTTATTTAATCCCCCAACCTGACTGAACCTTTAGCGATGTTCCTTAAACAGTCTCACCGATGGTGTAGCCGCCATCAACAGGTAAGATTGCCCCAGTTATAAACTCAGCCTTCGATGAACTTAGGAACACCACCGCGTTGGCTATGTCTGCTGTTGAGGCGTATCGCCCCAGGGGAATCTTCTTAATCCGAATGTCTTCTTGTTCCCTTTGCTCGGGGTTAATCATCCGGCTTCCAACGAGCTCCGTGGCAGTCGGTCCTGGAGAGACAACATTTACACGAATCTGGTGTTTTGCGAGGTCCATTGCAGCTACTCTCGACATAGTGTGAAGGGCTGATTTTGACACGGTGTAATTCAAACGCCCTTTTTTCACTTGTAAAGCCGATGACGAGCCAATATTTATGATGGAGCCTTTCACACTTTTCTCGACCATAAGCTCAGCGGCTTTGACCATGCAAAAATAGGCACTCAAAACGTTGGTTTCGAATGTCTTGATCCACAGGTTGTAATCAATCGCATTCCACTCGGTTTTTTCAGAGAAAGCGCCCAAATTGTTGACCAGGATGTCAATTCTCTGGAATTTTCCCTTTACTACAGCAAATAACTTATCGATATCCTCTTCAACCGAAAGATCACAAGCGATTGGAAACACATTGGAATTTTTTTCGATCGAACGCTTTGCCATCTCCAGTTTCTCCAGGTTTCTTGCAACCGGGATGACAGTGGCGCCCAAATCTGAGAATTGCCTGCAAATCTCCAAACCAATACCCTGGCTGGCACCTGTCACCAACACAACTTTTCCTGCGAATTCTTCTTGTTGACTCATGGTGTCTCCAGTTTTCTTGTTCTCGATGGCGTGACCTTCGGATTCTGCACTCACTCAAATCGCCATGATTGCCCGACTATCAAGTGAGATAGCACCCTGACCTTCAGGATAAACAATCAATGGATTGATCTCGATCTCACTGATTTCGGGGTTATCCAGGCTCAATTGGCTCAAACGAGCAATAGCATCTTTGACCGCCGTAATATCTGCTATTGCGCTGCCACGATAGCCCTTGAGCAGCTTGCCTGCCAGCGTTCTGTCTATTATTTCATCAATATCTTCAGATGCAAGTGGTGCCACCTTGAAACAGATGTCCTTGAGCAATTCCACCATCGTACCGCCCAAACCAAACATGATTAATGGACCAAAAGTTGGGTCGCGGCGCATCCCCACAATGACTTCCAAACCTTTAGGCGCCATCTTTTCAACCATCACACCCCGAATGCGAGCCTGCGGCTCACTTTTTGCTATTCGTGCCAACATCGCGGCATATTCTACGCGCAATTCTTCTGAATTACTGATGTTTAAGGCAATCCCGCCAGAATCAGACTTATGCAGGATGTCTTCCGAGACGATTTTCATCACAACAGGGTAACCCGCTTTTTCAGCGATGTTGACAGCTTCTTCCACATCCAGTACCAGATCGCCAGGAACATTTTGGATGCCGTACGCCTCCAGCATGATCCGCGTCTCATACTCGCCTACTGCCTTTGCGCCCTTGACCAAAGCCAATCCAGCTACCATCTTGTTATGGTCGATGCCTTCGACTGTAACCGGTTTAAAAGGCGGTTTGCCCAGCAATTGTTTGTGCTGTTGCATGCCTCGCAGGACCCTGCCAGCTTCATCTGGATAAGCATAAACCGGCACTCCCGCCTCATTCAGGTATTGTTCTGACTCGAGCGTGCTGCGTTCACCCATCAGGCAAGTCAGTAAGGTTTTGTTAGTCTTCTTTCCAACCTCGACCCAGGCTTTAGCCACTCCAAGCGTATCCACCAACGATTGCGGCACTAAAATCGGAAGCAGCACATCCACACCCTCATCCTCGTCGAGGTTGCCCAGGCTCCAGAGGTAATCTTCCGGGCTGACGGACCCGAGCATATCCACCGGGTTTGAAACTTGGGCGCTAGGGTTCAGCTTAGTTCTGAGCTTTGCCTGGATTTCCGATGAAATTTGCGCTAATTCAAATCCGTTAAACGCCAGGCTGTCCGCTGCCAGTGCCGCTGCTCCGCCTGCGTTTGTCGTGATAGCCACCCTTTTGCCCGCTGGGAGGGGCTGTGTGCCAAGCGCCCAGGCCACATTGAAAAGTTGGCTGATAGTCTCAACTTCCACCACCCCAGCTTGCTCCAGTGCCGCCTGGTACGCGGCATAGGAACCTGCCAGCGACCCGGTATGCGAACTGACCGCTTTCGCACCAGCATCGTTCTTCCCCGCTTTGAGGAAGACGATCGGTTTCTTTCGGGATACCCTTCTGGCAATTTCCATGAACCTCGGTCCATCCTGGATACCCTCAACATACATCGCGATCACTTTCACCTGGTTATCTTCGGCAAAGTACTCAAGCATGTCAGCTTCAGTGACATCCATCTCGTTGCCCAGGCTGGCAAAATGGGAAAAACCGATCCTGGAATTTATGATCAAATCAATCACGCCACCGCAAATCGCCCCGGATTGGGAGATAAAAGCGATTGGTCCGGCTGGTGGGAGACCCTTGATGAAAGTCGAATCCAAGCCGGTGCGTACGTCTATGGTTCCAACACAGTTAGGGCCAACCACCCGCATGCCATAAGACCGTGCCAGTTCCTTGACTGCCAGCTCCACTTTCGCGCCTTCCTCGCCCAATTCACGAAAACCGCCTGTAATGATGACGACGGCTTTGATGCCGCGCTCGCCAATCTCCTTCATGGTTTCCATGATCACGGTCACCGGCAACACCACAACCGCCAACTCCACCGGATCTGGCACGTCAGCAATGCTGGCATATGCCTTCCTGCCAAGGATCTCAGTGGCGTTTGGATTAACGGGATAAACTTCGCCTTTGTAACCATAAGTCACCAGGTTTTCCAGTATTCCGTAGCTGAGTTTCTTAGGATTGGTCGATGCGCCTAAAATGGCAACACCTTTGGCATCAAAAAATGGGGTGAGGGATGATGGCATTGGTTCTCTCCTGAAGGTTAGTCAGATGGATTATACCAACTCCCGCATTGAGAATCCTCGCCAACATGCGAGCGCCAACAGCATGATTTATAATTTAGACTATATGAAGGGGTTCCTTACACTAAAGCCGGAAAATATTCAGGAGAAAGTTGCTGATTTCATCGGAAATCCGCATCTATTTCTGACTGGACCCGCCTCCTCAGGGAAAACCAGCGCGGCTCTAATGAGGCTGCAGCAGATTCTCAGCTCGGATCCACCTTCAACCACGCTCGTGCTCGTCCCGCAGCGAAGCCTGGCAGAGCCCTTTCAGGATTTCTTGCGTGAGATTACTGTACCCTCATCCAAGCAGGTGAGCATCCAGACCATGAGCAGCATTGTCCGCAGGATGATAGCCTTGTTTTGGCCATTGATCGCCAGCCATAAGGTTTTCAGGCATCCTTTCGAACCGCCTCGCTTCCTGACACTTGAAACTGCACAATATTACATGGCGCAAATCGTCGACCCGTTGATCGATCGCGGGCATTTCGCAACGATCACACTGACGCGAAACCGTCTTTTCAGCCAATTGGTTGACAACCTCAATAAATCCGCCATTGTCGGCTTTCCCCACACCGATCTCTCCCGCAGGCTCAAGTCCGCCTGGACGGGGGATCAGACGCAGCTTGTCGTTTACGACGACGTCCAGTTGGCTGTCAACGCCTTCCGAGAAAATTGCCTGGAACACAATTTATTAGATTTCTCACTGCAAGTTGAACTATTTAGAGAAATTGTCTGGTCAAACGAGACCTTTCAGAAATATTTCCAGAACCAATATCAGCATCTCATTTACGACAACTCCGAGGAAGATCCACCTTTTGTGCACGACATTATCGGTTCATGGATTAATAAACTCCAGTCTTCTCTGTTAATCCTGGATGAAGGAGGTGGTTTGCGCAGTTTCCTGGGAGCAGACCCAACTTCCGCCGTGAAACTCGCTTCGCAATCATCATCAACTATTCACTTCAGACAGAATTACGTGAGCTCTCCCGCTGTGGGAGCTTTGCTGGATTACATGCAATCAACACAAACGCAAAAGTTGCCTCATTCGACCGTCTCGAAGGCTTTGATCATAGCCAGCAAGCAGCCGCGGTTTTTTCCCGAATTATTGCAGGTTGTCAGCCAGGAGATCGCAGACCTGATCCGAAACGGCACGCCTGCGGAAGAGATTGTGGTGCTTTCGCCGTTTCTCAGCGACCCGCTGGTCTTCGAGCTTTCGCGCCGCCTCTCCAAAGCCGGCATAGTAACCCAGAGCTTGCGACCCTCGCTTTCGTTGAAATCAAACCCTCAGATTCAAGCGCTTCTAACTTTGGCATCGCTTGCCCACCCGGAATGGAAACAACCTCCTGACCTCTACCAGGTCCAGTCAGCGCTTACCACAGCCATCCCCAGACTTGACCCCATCAGAGCCCGTTTGCTCCTTGGTCAGGCAACGATTAATCAGGACGTGGCGATATTGCCATCCCTCGAGAGTCTGCCCAAGGAACTAACCGAACGAATTCCAGCGGATGTCTTGCACCAACTCGACAATCTCCGTCTTTGGCTTGGCTCTGTTGATCAGAGCGAACCGCTGGACTACTTTATCAGCCGACTCTTTTCCGAGCTACTCACTCAACCAGGCTTCGGGTTTGCCGACAGCCAGGAAGCCGGTGAACACACAGCGCGCTTGATCCAAAGTTATCAAAAATTCAAACGTCCCCTTGCAATTGAAAAGGGCAGCGACGCCTCTTACCTTGGTGGCGAGTACTATAAAACGCTCAAACAGGGCTTACTCTCTGCCCTTTACCTGCCCGACGAGGAGATTATCGGTGAACCTGGAGTTTTGATTGCCCCTGTGATGACCTTCCTGATGCAAAACCGGGCAGTCCAGCACCAATTCTGGCTCAACCTGGGTAGCAAAGGCTGGTATGAACGGCTTGAACAGCCCCTCACTCATCCTTACGTGCTCAACCGCCAATGGCAGCCAGGAAAAAAGTGGACCACCGACGATGAGTTGGCTTTGGGCCGCGCCAACTTGGAACGGACATTGGTTGGTTTACTGCGCCGTTGCAGCGGGCAGGTGCATCTTTGCACCTCCGATTATGGCGAGAGCGGCTCCGAGGAAAGAGGGTTGCTTCTGACGTGGGCTCAAAATCTGTTTCGGTCCGCCTTGAGGGAGGAAGAGCATGACTGAGCCTTTGTTACGCCAAACCCAGGCTGAGGTTCTCAAGTATCGCTCTGGTTGGATGGGCATCTCTGCTGTCCCTGGAAGTGGAAAGACCTGGACTCTCTCGCAATTAGCTGCGAAACTCCTGCTGACTGTGGATCTTCAGCCAGACCAGGAGATCCTGGTTGTGACGTTCGCAAATTCGGCGGTGGACAATTTTACCAACCGTATAGGCACACTTGTGCGTGAATACGGTTTGCTCGAAGGATATGGTTATCGTGTGCGCACGTTGCATGGTTTGGCTGGCGATATTATTCGCGAACGCCCGGAATTAGCGGGGCTTGGCAATGATTTCCGCATTGTCGATGAGGAAGACGCTGATGCCATCCTCGAAGAATTTTCATTTGACCAGATAAAAAACCATGATAAATACTTCGAGTCCATCATCTCTTCTGACACCTCCCCCAAAAAAGCCGTGGATTTAATGAGGGATGTCAAGAATGGGATGCCTGCCCTGCTAAAAGAACTTGCCAAAAGTTTTATCAGTTCCGCCAAGAACACGGGGCAAATGCCCTCTGATTTGTTCAGGCTTCAGAAATCACGACCCGTCACTCCCCTTTTCCAGGTTTGCCTTGATATCTATCAGGGATACCAGGAACGCTTGAAGTTGTTGGGGGCTGTGGACTTTAATGATCTGATTTTCCTTGCCTGGAAGTGCCTTAAATCTGACCCTGATCTGGTCCGATCGCTTGCCTACCGATGGCCCTACATCCTGGAAGATGAATCCCAGGACTCGAGCAAGCAGCAACAGGCGATCTTGCAGATTCTGGCAGAGCAAACTGGTAACTGGGTGCGCGTTGGCGACACGAACCAGGCGATCTACCAGAGCTTTACCACAGCCGATCCACGCCTGCTTAAAGAATTCCTAGCTAAAGAAAACGTCTCCGCGCTCGACCTGCCCGAGTCAGGGCGGTCATGCCAGAAGATCATAGACCTTGCCAACCGTCTAAATGTGTGGGTTCAGACCAGCCATCCCAACGTAACTGTGCGCGATTCGCTGACCAAACCTTTCATCATTCCAACCAAACCAGGTGATCCGCAACAAAACCCTCCATGTCAATCCAATTCAGTGGAGTTCATCACACAACCATTTTCCTCAGATGAAGAAATTGGTTTCATCGTCAAGCAAACACAAGCCTGGTTGAGAGACCACCCCCAGGACACCGTCGCAGTATTGGCATTGGTGAACGCGCGAGTGAATAAGATTGCCAAAGTGCTTAAGGATAATAAGATTGAGTTTGTTGATGTCCTTATGAAAGTTCCCCGCGAAACCCAGGAAACTATCGGCACGTTGGTCAATCTTTTAAAGATGATCTATCATCCTCTCGACCACAAAGTGGCGGAGAAAGCTCTGCTTGTCTACTACCGGCATTTTCAGAAAGATGAAGCTCTTTCCGAAGTACTTGCTGGTGCCAGGGGTTGGTTCCAAGCATTGACCAAACTCGAGGATTTCTTCTACCCGGCGGATGTAGATCCACTTGAGGAATTGTCTTTTAACGAACCCAATCCAGCCAGCATGTTAGGAGATTTCCGAGCTGCAGCCCTGCGCTGGCACCAGGCTTCGTTCCTTCCTTTTGACCAACTTATGCTCGTCATTTCGCAGGACTTACCCCTGGAGCCTTTTGAACTGGCTACCA
The DNA here is from genome assembly GCA_964409045.1 of uncultured Anaerolineaceae bacterium. Classification (GTDB taxonomy): domain Bacteria; phylum Chloroflexota; class Anaerolineae; order Anaerolineales; family Anaerolineaceae; genus Mesolinea. Next base: position 56,569 of record CAYPBU010000004.1, read on the forward strand.
TCCATAAGGCTTCATCCTTCATCAAAACTCAGATGGATAACCATCCCGAATGGACTCCGTTGGATTTGATTGCAGTGCTAACCGATATTGCTAAAAATGAACGTAACTTCTTCAGCGTCACTCAAGACCAGGATGCCTTCAACCCGGATCTTTATAAGGGCAAAGTTGTCCTCTGCACCTGCCACAAAGCCAAGGGGCTCGAATGGGACAAGGTCTTTCTGACATCTGTCAACACTTACGATTACCCTTCCGGAGCGGAAAAGGATACCTACATCAGCGAGAAATGGTTCATTCAGGATCGGCGTAACTTGCAAGCCGAAATTCTAGCAGAACTTGAAATTCTGGCATCAAACAACTCTAATGCTGTGGCGCATCCCGGGATTGGCCAGCTTGATGCCCGCAACGAACTGATCCGCGACCGCCTGCGTCTGCTCTACGTCGGTATCACCCGCGCGAAGTCATCCCTGACGATCAGTTACAACACCGGAAACAATTTGGCTCCAGCCGTCGCGCTGAAAGCACTCTGGCAGGAGGAGAAAAATGGTTGAGCTTCTACCCCCCGGTTTTGTTTTTCACCAAAGCAACCTCCAGGCTTTTCAAAACTGCCGATTTAGCTTTCTTTTGCGGTATGTCTATAAACTCCCCTGGCCTGCGCCACTTTCCGCCAGAACCACCACTTTTGAGGAGGACCTTTTAGCAGGTTCAACACTCCACTCGCTGATCCACCAATTCTTCCTTGGCATCAATCCTGAACTGCTCTTAGATATCGCGTCAAATTTCCCTGATGCCCGGGTTTCAAAGTGGCTTAGAAACTTTCTCCAGAGTCAATACGCCAGGCTTACACCTAATGCTCTACCCGAGCACACGCTCCAAATCACACTGAACGGCAGTTTACTGCTCGCAAAATTCGACCTTCTAAGGATTGAGGAGGATAAGATTCAAATTTTTGACTGGAAATCTTCGCGAATATTGCCGAAACGGCAAATCCTCCAGCAAAAAATCCAGACCATGGTCTATTCATTGGTGGCTGCGCGAGCTCTTTTGTTGCCAACAAGGTTAGTTGCCATGCACTACTGGGAAGCTGCATTTCCTGACCAGCCAATCATTTTTGAAATATCTGCTCCTCAACTGGATAAATATGAAGAAATCATCAGCAAACAAATCACTCTGCTAAGATCCCTATCCGCTGAGGAATTTGAACGTACAACTGATCTCAAGAAGTGCTCTTATTGCGAGTATCAAAGTTACTGCTCGCGCAGCAGCTCGATCGCGGATGAAGAATCCTTTCAGGATTGGTTTGAAATTGGTCTTTCGGAGGTGCCCTCAGATTAAAGTGATAGACAAGGCAAGGTCCAGCGGTCCCCCTTGGCTTATAATTAAACAAAAAATGGGCAGAACAGGGCTCGAACCTGCGACCT